>JAVRPG010000130.1:0-12119 GCA_032162325.1 Mycobacterium sp.
AGATCTTTGAGGCCGACGTCGACACCGACCACCCGATGCGGCGATCGGCGGGCATGCGCGGGCCGTGCCTTCTCGCAGACGATCACCTGGAGCGCGCAGAACCACCGCCCACCGGCATAGCTGACGGAGGCCGATAGGATCTTCGCGGTGCCGGCTTCCAGCCGGCGGGCCAGTGTGCGGGTCGGCTCATGGGTGCGGATGCGCCCGATCCGCGGCAGCACCACGTGGTGGCGGTCCGGCTCGATGCGGATTGCCCCGGTGGTGAACCGCACCGAGCGGGCCGCAGAATGTTTGGCCTTATAGCGTGGGAAGCCGATCGTCGGGCCGGCCCGCTCACCTGACCGTGACGTGCTCCAGTTGTGCAGTGCCCGGGCTAGCGCGTCCAACCCGGAGTTGTAGGCCTCCTTGCTGTTGGCTTCCCACCACGGCGCCACCGTCGCCTTGTGTTGATTCCAGGTCTTGCGCAGTTTCGCCAGCGACCAGCCCTGCGCCGGGGTCAAGTCCTGCTCGGCGATGCCGTAGCTCCGCTCGGCGGCACGCTGATCCAGGTTCTTTTTCACTACGTCGAGCATGTGATTGAACGCGAACCGGGCCGCCCCACAATGCGATTCCAACACCCGCACCTGCGACGGAGACGGATCCAACGCGAACCGATACGCCTGTGCCGTCCACCCATCAGGAATCTCAATTCGCGCCATCACCCACCACCGGAACGGTCTGATTCCGCAGCGTCTAGGTCCACGTCGATCACCCTGACACACCGGTCTGACAATGAATTGCCCCAATCAAACACCCCGCCGCATCACACGCAATCACTTGCGGATCGACAAACTGTTCTCCCCGACGTCTTCGGTCGTCCGGATGGCCGGTCTGACGGAGCACTACTGTCGTGCTGTGGCAAGTCAATCCCGTGCCGCCGCGCGCTACCACGGCGACCAGGCGGTGGTGTCCGGCATGCTGGACTTTGCCGTGAATGTCCGCGCCGCGGAGCCACCGTCGTGGCTGGTTGACCGGCTGACCACCCGAATGGGCGACCTCGGTCGGTACCCGAGCGCCGCCGATGAACACCGCGCCCTGCACGCCGTTGCCGCCAGGCACGGACGAAGCGTCGACGGCGTGGCGCTGCTGGCCGGGGCGGCCGAAGGTTTCGCGCTGCTGGCCAACCTGCGCCCCCGGCTGGCCGCGTTGATCGCGCCGTCGTTCACCGAGCCCGAGGCGGCCCTGGCCGTGGCCGGCGTCCCGTTCCGCCACGTCGTGCTGGCTCCGCCGTTCGGCCTGGCCGGCGGCTCCGTGCCGGATGAGGCCGACCTCGTCGTGGTCGGCAACCCAACCAACCCGACCTCGGTGCTGCACCTTCGCGACCAGGTGCTGGCGTTGCGCAGGCCGGGCCGCATCGTGGTGGTCGACGAGGCGTTCGCCGACGCGATTCCCGGTGAGCCGGCCTCGCTGGCGGGTGAGTCGCTTCCCGACGTGGTGGTGCTGCGCAGCCTGACCAAGACGTGGTCGCTGGCCGGGCTGCGCGTCGGTTACGCGCTGGGCCCCCGGGATGTCCTGGACCGCATGACCGCGCGGCGCGCGCATTGGCCGCTGGGCACATTGCAGCTGGAAGCGATCGCCGCTTGTAGCTCACCGGTGGCGGTGGCCGAGGCCGAGCGCGGCGCGCGACGGCTGGCGGAGGTGCGCGCCGACATGGTGGCCGGATTGACTAGCATCGGCCTGGATGTCGTCGACGGCCGCGCACCCTTCGTCCTGTTCACCGTGCCGGACGCCCAGTTGATGCGAAAGCACTTGGCCGGCATGGGCATCGCCGTGCGGCGTTGTGACACGTTCGTGGGATTCGACGGCGATTTCCTGCGCGCCGCCGTGCGCCCGGACTGGCAGGTGCTGGTCGACGCGATCGCCGAGGCTGCGGCGATGAGCCGCTTGCGCGAAGAGCGAGTGACTCCGTGAGCGTGCCGTTGGCCGACATCATCGACCTGCTCGATGCGGCCTACCCGCCCCGGCTGGCGCAGCATTGGGATTCGGTGGGCCTGGTCTGCGGCGACCCGGCCGAAACCGTCGACGCCGTGACCGTCGCCGTCGACGCCACCGCCGCCGTGGTCGCCGAGGTGGCCGACCGCGGGCTGCTGCTGGCGCATCACCCCCTGCTGTTGCGCGGCGTTGACACTGTTGCCGCCAGCACGGCCAAGGGCGCCCTCGTGCACAAGATGATCCGCACCGGGCGTGCACTGTTCACCGCCCATACGAACGCCGACGCGGCCTCGCCCGGGGTGTCCGACGCGCTCGCCGACGCGTTGGGGCTGACCGTCGAAGAAGTGTTGGCGCCGATCTCGGTGGGAGCCGACCTGGACAAGTGGGTGGTCTTCGTGCCTGCCGAAAACGGCGACGCCGTGCGGGATGCGATGTTCGCCGCCGGCGCGGGCCACATCGGTGACTATTCGCACTGCAGCTGGAGCGTGTCCGGCACCGGACAGTTCCTGCCGCTCGACGGCGCGTCGCCGACGATCGGCAGCGTCGGCACCGTCGAGCGGGTGCCCGAGGACCGGGTTGAGGTGATCGCGCGGACGCGGCAGCGTGCGCATGTGCTCGCCGCGATGCGCGCGGCGCATCCCTATGAGGAGCCCGCCTTCGACATCGTCGCGCTGGCCGCGGTGCCCGGCGATGTGGGGTTGGGTCGAGTCGGTGCGCTGCCGAGACCGGAGCCGTTGTCCGCCTTCGTGTCCCGTGTGCACGACTCGCTGCCCGGCACCTCCTGGGGCGTGCGTGCCTCGGGCGATTCGGAGGCGACGGTGTCACGGGTCGCGGTGTGCGGGGGAGCGGGCGACTCGCTGCTGGACACGGTGGCGGGCGCGGGCGTACACGCCTACGTCACCGCCGATCTGCGCCACCATCCCGCCGACGAGCACAGGCGCGCGTCGGATGTGGCGCTGGTCGACGTCGCTCATTGGGCCAGTGAATTCCCGTGGTGTACACAGGCCGCCGATCTGCTGCGGGGCCATTTCGGCGACTCGCTGCCGGTGCGCGCGTCCGCTGTACGCACCGATCCGTGGAATGTCGAGAGAAGCGAGACATGAAAGCTGAAGTAGTTCAACAACGTTCGCTGCTCGAACTTGCGGAGCTCGACGCAGAGCTGAGCCGCATCGATCACCGAGCCAAGCACCTGTCCGAGCAGCAGCAGGTCGAGGGTGCGCAGTCGGCGCACCGTGAGGCGAATGACCGCCTCGCCGCCGTGCAGATCGCACTCGAGGACCTTGACGCGCAGGTGGCGAAGTTCGAGTCGGAGATCGACGCGGTCCGGCAACGCGAGGAGCGCGATCGATCGCTTCTTGCGGCGGGCACTGTCGACGCCAAACAGCTCACCGAGTTGCAGCACGAGCTGGGCACGCTGGAGCGGCGCCAGTCCAGCCTGGAGGACTCATTGCTGGAGGTCATGGAGCGCCGCGAAGAGCTGCAGAGTCAGCAGGCCGGCGAGCTGGCGGAGATCGACGAGCTGCAGAGCAGGCTCACCGATGCCCAACGGGCGTGTGACGAGGCACGCACCAAGATCGATCAGCTTCGACACCAATCCGTCTCGCGGCGAGACGAACTCGTCGCCGAATTGGACGCCGATCTCGTCGCGCTGTACGAACGTCAGCGGGTGCGCGGCGGGGCGGGCGCCGGCCTGCTGCAGGGGCGTCGCTGCGGCGCCTGCCGGATCGAGATCGACAAGGGCGAGCTGGCGCGCATCTCCGCGGCGGCCGAGGACGAGGTGTTGCGCTGCCCGGAGTGTGGGGCAATCTTGTTGCGGGTCAAGGGAACCAGCGCGTGAAGGTCATTGTCGAGGCCGACGGCGGGTCGCGTGGTAACCCGGGGCCGGCGGGATACGGGACGGTGGTCTGGTCTTCCGATCGCGCAACGGTGCTCGCGGAGGGCAAGCAGGCCATCGGGCGGGCCACGAACAACGTCGCCGAGTACCGCGGGCTGATCGCGGGACTAGAAGAGGCCGCGAAGCTCGGCGCCACCGACGTCGACGTGCTGATGGACTCCAAGCTTGTGGTGGAACAGATGTCGGGCCGCTGGAAGGTCAAACATCCCGATATCGCGGCACTGCATCAACAGGCCACCGCGCTGTCCACCCGATTCGACCACATCACCTATGCCTGGATCCCGCGTGCCAAGAACAGCCACGCCGACCGGCTGGCCAACGAAGCGATGGACGCCGCAGCCGAAATCGATACTCCTGCAGAGACACCGAAGGAATCGAAGACGGCGTCGTCACCCGCGGGCTGGACGGGAGCGCGTGGCGCGCCGACCCGATTCCTGCTGTTGCGTCACGGCCAGACCGAGTTGTCCGCGCAGCGGCGGTATTCCGGCCGCGGCAACCCGGCGCTGACCGACGTCGGCAGGCGCCAGGCCGAGGCTGCAGCACAGTTTCTCGCGCAGAAGGGCGGCATTGCGGCCGTCATCACCTCGCCGCTGCAGCGCGCGTATGACACGGCCGCGACGGCCGCCAAGGCGCTTGGACTCGACGTCAGCGTCGACGACGACCTGATCGAGACCGACTTCGGTGCGTGGGAGCGGCTGACGTTCGGCGAAGCCGCCGAACGTGATCCGGAATTGCACCGGCGGTGGCTGCGCGACACCAGCGTCAAGCCTCCGGATGGGGAGAGCTTCGACAGTGTGGCCAACCGGGTTCGGCGGGCACAGCGCCGGATCATCGCCGAGCACGGCGGAGACACGGTGTTGGTGGTGTCGCACGTGACGCCGATCAAGACGCTGCTTCGGCTGGCCTTGGACGCCGGCCAGGGCATCCTCTACCGGTTGCACCTCGACCTCGCTTCGCTGTCCATCGCGGAGTTCTACCCGGACGGTGTGGCGTCGGTGCGGCTGGTGAACCAGACCGCGTACCTGTAAGTCAGTCGTGCAGGTGGAGCCGTTCACCGTGCAGTCCGAACAGTGTGATCGCCTCGACCGGCCCGTCGACCGCCCCGAACCAATGCGGCGTCCAGGTCGAAAACTCGACGGCCTCACCGGGTTTGATGGTGAAGTCTTTCTCGCCCAGAATCAGCCGTAGCCGACCGGAAAGCACATACATCCAGTCTTGGCCCTCGTGCACCGGCAGTTCGGCAGGCGGGGTGCGCCGACGGGCGCTGATCCGGATCTTGTATGCGTGCAGTCCGCCTGCCGGACCGTGGCGGGTCAGTGGCCAGTAGGTCACGTCGTGATGGGTGTGCGATCCGCCCCGGACGCGGGGGTCCGTTGCCTCGGGCGCGCGCAGGAGTTCGTCGGTGCTGACGGACAGCGCGGCGGCGAGTCGGGGGAGGTGGTCGAGCGCAAGGCGGCGCTTACCCGATTCCAGCCTGCTCAACGTCGAAACGTCGATGCTGGACCGGCTGGCGACATCCTCGAGCGTCAGCCCGTGCTGCATGCGCAGTTCGCGCAATCGCCGGCGGACCCGCACGTCGACGCTGTCCTCTGCCTTTGCCTGCATGGCAAAGGAGCTTGGCAGTTTGGCGCGGCGCCTGCAAGCTCGTGGCATGAATACGGCCAAGGAGCACTGGGAGCAGCACTACGGCGAGCGTGACCGAGTCTGGAGCGGTCGGGTTAACGTCCGTCTGGTGGAGGTGGCATCGACGCTCGAGGCTGGCAGGGCGCTGGACCTGGGATGCGGGGAAGGCGCGGACGCGTGCTGGCTCGCCGAGCGCGGCTGGACCGTCGTCGCGGTCGACATCTCGGACACCGCGTTGCAACGCGCGGCCGCAGAAGCCGGCGCTCGGGGGTTGGGCGACCGCATCGACTTCGCGCAGCACGACCTGTCCGACAGCTTTCCGGGCGGCACCTTCGATCTGATTTCGGCGCAGTTCCTGCATTCCACGGTCCCCTTGGACCGGCCGCGCATCCTCAGCAACGCCGCCGACACCGTGCGCCCCGGCGGGGTCTTGCTCATCGTCGACCATGCCGGCCCACCACCGTGGGCGTCGAAGTTGGACCATCACCACGAGTTTCCCAGCGGCGAGGAGGTCGTCGGTTCCTTGGATCTCGACGACGGCGAGTGGGAACGGGTCCGTGTCGAGTCCGTTGAGCGCGAGGCCACCCGACCCGACGGTCAGACCGCCACATGGCTCGACAACGTGATCGTTCTGCGTCGACGGAGCGGCGATTAGGTCCATACCGACGAATACATCCGTCAGCTCAAGGCGCTCGCCGCCGACTACAGCACCGAAGGCCTGCTGCCGCGAATCACCGCCGACACGTTGGTCATCCACGGCCGTCAGGACCGCGTCGTACCCGAGGAAGAAGTCGAGTTCCTGGCAGACGGGATAGCCGGTGCCATGCTGGCGCTCATCGAGGAGGCGGGGCACTGTTCGCCGATCGAGCAGCCTCAGGCGTTCACCGCGGTGATGCGGCTGTGGTTGATGCGTTAACCTTCCACGCCCTATACCTATCGGGAAGACAGCGCGCACACGGCCGGTAGCCCGCGGCGACGGCGGCGTCCTCGTCGGCGAAGAACACGCGATGCGTGACGTACCCGCCGCGCCCGATGGCGCGCAGCGCCGACGGACAGTCCAGCCGACCGTAGATCCGCGTCGCGCGATGACCGCCGACGGTACCGGGCATGGCTGACTCGTATGGTGTGCCGTCCGAACTGATTAGCTTGTAACGCTTCATATCTCACCTGGCGTCATGAAAAACCAGTCCGAGCGTGTACCGCTCGCCGGAGCGGACGGCCGAGACGCCGTGCCGCACCGGGGATGCCGACCAGCCGCTGGCCGATTGCACCGGGCGCTCGCGCGTGGTGAAGACGAAGCCGTGGCCGAACGGCAGCAGCGTTGCGGTGCCGCGCGATTGCGCGCGCGGACGCTGCTCGACGAGCAGAAACTCACCGCCGGTGTGATCGACGCCCGGTTCGCTGAGATTGATCACGACCTGCAGCGGAAACACCAAGTCGCCGTAGAGATCCCGATGCAGGGCGTTCCAATCGCCCTTGCCGTACTTGAGGAGGATTGCGGTCGACTTCTTCTGACCTGCGTTGTGGCACATGTCCAGCCAGTCGTCGAGGTCATCGGGCCACGGGGACCCCCGGCCCAGCCTGGTCCACCAGTCCCGGGCGATTGGCAACAGCCGCGGGTACAGCGCCTCCTTGAGCGCCTGGATCGGCTCGGGATAGGGCTGCTGGAAGTACCGGTACTCGCCCTCGCCGAACCGGTATCTGCGCATATCGATCGTCGCCCGGAACAGGTGGTCGTCGGGGTATAGCCCTCGGATCTTCTCGGCCTCGGCCCTGGTGAGCAGGCGGGGCAGCAGCGCACCGCCAAAGTCGTTGACTTCGGTGGTGATTGCGTCCCAGTCGCCCGAGTCGACTCGTTTCTGCCATGTCGTCGACGCCATCAGAACAACCTCGCCGCCTTCACGTCGCTCGGCTCCTCCAGTTCCAGCAGGAACTGCTTGCGCTTCAGCCCGCCCGCGTATCCGGTCAGCTGACCGTTGCGTCCGACCACGCGATGGCACGGGACGACGACGCTCAGCGGGTTGCGGCCGACGGCCTGGCCGACCTCCTGGGCCGTGGTGCCGTCGGCCAGGGCCGCGGCCAGTTCCCCATACGTCACGGTCTCCCCGTAGGGGATGGTGGTCAGCAGCTGCCAAACGCGATGCTGCGCTTCGTCGCCGCCCAGTCTGACCGGCAGGTCGAAGCCGTGCCGGTCGCCGGCCAGGTAATCGGTCAGCTGGGCCTCGGCCCTCGCCAGCGCGGCGTCGGACTCCGCGTCGACGCGCGGGCCGAACGTGTCGTCGGCAGGTCGGTGCCAGTGATGCCGGAAGTACACGCCCGTCAGCGCGTCGTCGTCGGCGACGAGGGTGAGCTCGCCCAGCGGGCTGTTGATTACCGCATGTCGGGTGTTCATACCTTGTAGACGAGGTGGGCGGCCGGTGCGTGAGATTTGTCGGTGCGTGTTGCCTCACGTCAAGATGCGCGCGAGGGTGGGTTCGTTGCCTCGTGTGATTGTGCGCGCTTGGGGATGCGGGCTCTGCTGGCGGGTTCGGACTTGCTGGTGGTCACTTTGAGGAGCTGTGCGGTCAGGGCCTGGATCTGACGCTGAGTGGCGGCGGGGTTGATCAAAGCGTGGGTTCGGGCCATGGACGCTATGCGGTCTTCGGTCATGGTTGGGTGATCGATCGCGCGGCGGAATGGGGTGGTCGCAGTGTCGTATTTCTTGGTCACCTTGGCGCCGTCGCGGACCTTGAATACTAGTTTCTGCTGCGGGTAGAAGTAGTTGGTCAACTGGGACTGCAGCTGCCAGGAATCGTTGAGTAGCAACATTTCTGGGGCGGTGTCGTAGCGGTGGTAGCCGACCAGGGTGCGGACCACTGCCCAGTTCTTCTGCTCGACGTGGCAGCCGTCGTTCTTGTTGGTCGGCCGCGCCCGGGTGAAGGTGATCTCGCGGTTCCTGCACCAGAGGAACAGATAGACGTTGATGAATTCTGCTCCGTTGTCAAAAGCGCACAGGTTCGGCCGAACCTGTGTCAGGTGGCACCTGATGTTCACAGGTCAGGCAGGCGTGTCGCGTCGACGCTGTCGGCGAGATAGTGCAGGACGGCTCCGCGGCGGATGCCGAACGCGGCGGCGACCAGGACCGGGTCCATGGTGGTGACCAGCTGCGCAAGCCGGGTCGCTCGTAGGGTCTGGACGGTGACCTGGGCCGGGGTAAGGATCATGGCGAGATAGTCGACGGAGACCTGCTTGCCGACGGTTTTGCTCTTCTGGTTGACCAGCAACCAGGGGCCGGTGTCGTGGCGGTGGTGGAGGCAGCGGCGCAGCGCGGTCGCGGTGGCCGGGTCGAGCGGGGTGGGGTGCGGTCGACGCCCGAGAGCGACGGTGGCCGCGGCAAGGTCGACGTCGTCGACGCGCAGCGACCGCAGCTCGGTGACGGAGGCGCCGTGCAACAGCCCGAGCAAGCCGACGACGGGTTCGTGCGGATGCAAATCCGTGGTGTCGCCGGTCCATCGGCGGAACAGCTCGCGTTGGCGGGCGGGTTCGAGGACCTGGCCGTGAAATGGTGTGTTGGAGTTGGCGTTCAGGCGGCGGGTGGGGTCAGCGAGGATGTGGCGGTGTTGGCGGGCGAACCGGAAGAAGACCTGCAGGGCGTGCAGGTGACGTGCGCGGTTGCCCGGGTTGGTGATGTCGGCGAGGAAGGCTTCGACGTCGCCGACACCGACGAGGGCCCAGTCGGTGACGGTTGGCCGGTGGGTGGTCAGGTAGCGGGCGAGGTCGCGGACGGCGGCCAGGTTGATTTCGAGAGTGCGGTCGGACCGCGGTTTGGTTCCGGAGCGGCGTGCCCGCTCCCGTGACTGCAGTTGGCGAGTGTCGAATGCTACTGCCAGAGAACGGAACTGGTCGGGAATCTCGGCGATGCGGCGGGCTCGGCGCTCGGCCGCGGCCTGGCCGGCGGTGTCGAGGGCCAGCGCCAAGCCGGACTCGACGAAATAGGTTTCCAGCGCCCGCGCCAGCTCCCCGACGGCCGGACCCGGATTTCTGATCGCTTCCAGGACCGTGGTCGGGCCGGCTCCGGGGAGGCGGGCCAGCGCGGCAGAGAGCCTGTGCAGCATCGCGACCGCGCGGGTCGCCGCCACCCGCTCGGCGAGGAACTCGCCGAATCCGATCCACCAGTCGAGCTCCGGCTTCAGTTGGGCGGCAAGCTTTTCCGCGCAGCGGCGCACCAAAGCCGGGTCGTTCTGGTAGCAGAGCGAGCACTGGCCACGAGCCTGGTGCGGACGCTGCAGCCCGCAGCTGACGCAGGTGACGATGCGATGGGTGCGGGTCACAGCGGCGGCATCGATCGCCCCGCTCGCGCCTGAGCTGCCGGGCGGGCCGGCGCGGCCGGTGGCGCCGGCGCAACGACCGGGGTGGTGTCGATGTCGAGCAGATCGTTGGGGGTGCAGTCCAGCGCGGTGCACAACGCGGCGAGGGTTTCCAGCTTGAGCTGGGTGGGTTGCTTGGTCAGCAGCGCCGACACCGACGCCGCCGACAGTTGCAGGCCGGTTTTCTCGGCCAGCAGGCGCCGCAGTTGCGCGCCGGTCCAGACCTCGCGTTGCGCGGCCGCCATCCGCAGCCGCCAGGTAGCCTTCATCGCGGTTCCTCCTCGAGCGCGGACAAGGTGGCCGAGACGGCGCGGCGGTAGGCGTCCTCGATGAAGGTGGCCGACGGCCGGACATAGCCCATCGTGGTCCCGACCTGCCAATGCCCTAAAAGCTGTTGTATCGCAACGAGATCCATGCCGCGTTCGTAGTTGTGCGTGGCGCAGGCCCGGCGCATCGCGTGCGGGCTGAACCGCTCGGCCGCGGGTGCGTGCTCGAGGTCGAGCAGGTGAGCCAGGCGGTTGCGCACACTGCCGCGGTGCAGTCGGTCTCCGGACTGGTCCGGGAACAGCACCGCCCCGGTCGCGAGCCGGGACCGCACGTCGATCAGATACCACTTCAGGATCAGATCCAGCCCGTCGAGCATCGGCACCCACCGCGGGCGCGGCCCTGAGCCCTTGGCGGCCTTGCCGTATCGCACGTGGATCTTGCCGAACGGTCCGCGGTCGAAGTGCAGGTCGGCGACGTCGAGCATCACCGCCTCCTCGGTGCGCAACCCAGCGTGATACAGGGTTCGGAACAACGCGTAATCGCGACCGGCGGCAGCGAATACCCGCGCGGTGGCGATCCGCTCGCGCAGGAACGCGAAGAACGCGTCCACCCGTTGCGGGGTCGGCGGCGGTGCGACCTTCGGAGACTCGTTGCCGACGTGGTGGGCGGCGTTGAACTCGTCGACCGGGTCGACCAGCCGCTCCCCGAACAGCGTCTCGATCTCGCTTGCCTTGCGCGCCAACAGAAATGTGAAGAACGCCTTGAACACCGACACATAGCCGCGCCGTGTCGAGGTCGCCATCCCGACCGCCGCCAATCCGCCCACCACGCGGTCGATGTCCTCGCAGGTCACCTCCCATGCCGGCCGCCCGCACGCGGCGAGGAAACGCTCCAGGGTGGCGGTGCCGTTGTCGATGGTCAGCGTGCTGAACCCGCGGGCGGTTTGCGACGCCTGGTAGTCCTCGATGCAGCGGGCCTGATACGCACCCGGATCCGGCGGGGCGGCCACCGCGGTTGCCGATGCCGAAGCGACCAGGCGAAGTCCCGCACCGTCCACCGCATACCTCCATGCGACCTTGAATGTTCAGGCAGCACCTGACTATTCAGGAGGCAACCTGAAGAATCAAGAACCCGGCCGGTGTGTCGTTGCCGCAGGTAGCAGGGTCTATTCGTCAGCGGGTTGGGGTATCAAACCCAGATGAGTCCACCCCCAGGATCGGGAACGGCATCTTGTAGGCGATGTCATTCAGTGCGGCCAGGACACACTTGGCCTCCTTGCTGGGCACGGAGCGGTTCTCGGTCCACCCGGTGGCGATATCGGTGACCGTCAGCGTGAACGCGAACTGGCCGGCGGCGTTGCCGCCGTCGTGGGACACCAAGTCGATCTCAACAAAGCCCGGCTTCGCGTCGTCCCAGTCCGCCCAGGTGCGGACCGGGATCTGAGTTCTCAACAGCGACCCCGGCTTGGTGGCGCGACGCCCCTTGAGCTGACGTTTGGCCCGTTCACCTGCTAGGCGACGATCAATGGTGGCCGCCGACATCGACACTAAGAGTGCTGCGGTGTCATCGTCGATGACCAGCTCCCCGAACTGCCGCAACACGGCCACCAGTTCGGTCAACACCGGCGCCAGCCTCTTGCCGGCCGGCATCCCCAGCACTAGCCAGCAAACCGTAAGCGCGGCAATGACATTCTGCCCGTATATGGGTGGCCGCGGACTTCGCCTCGGTGCCACCACCTTGGGTTGCAGCCCCGCCCTGAGCGCCTTGCGGGCATGGTTACGGTGCCAACCGGTGTTGGCGCACAACTCGTCCAGAATCCTGCTTTTGGCTGGCCTATCCGCCACTACGTAGCGGATCGCGGTCATCTCGGTCACAGCCCTGCGCTCGGTCAACGTCAACCCCATCATCTGGGCCTACCGAGACCATCGCCGATCCCTCAGGTAGGCACGCCGCATGCGCGCATTTCGAATGAGGCAACGTATAGCCGCTTCGCGCGCATAAAAGGCGATTCAACGCGG
>JAVRPG010000131.1:0-3588 GCA_032162325.1 Mycobacterium sp.
TTCTGCGGCAGCGTGGTGACCACCAGCGCCAGGTAGCGCGCCAGGATGCCGTTGAACAGGCCACCGTCGCCGCCGCCTGCGCCCTTGATGATCCCGTCGGGCGCCATATTGTCGCGCACGGCAGCGACGAGCCGATGCACCCGCGACGCGTGCTCCGGGTCCTCGGTGCGCGCCGCCAGCTCTACGTCCAGCCCGATCACCACGCCCTGGCAGTACGTGTACTGGGCACGCACCAGCGACCCGGCCTTGATTCCGTCGAACACCAGGTGGGTCTCCGGGTCGATGATGGTTTCGTCGATCCAGTCGGACATCTGCTGGGCGCGCCGCAGCCGGTCGCCGTATCGGGCCAAAAAGATCCCCGCGGGCCCGTTGGCCGGCGCGTTGAAGACCTGGTCCTGCTTGCGCCACGGGATGCCGCCGCCGTCCTCGGGCACCCACGCGTTGAGGAATTGCTCGGACAGCTTCTTCAGCGCCTTCGGGCGCTCCACCCCGGCCAGCCGCCCGGCCCGCTCGAGAGCCAGCGCGAGCCAGGCCATGTCGTCGTAGTAGTTGTTGGTCCAGGAACCGTTGTTGCGCAGCCGATGTGATCGGATCTGGCGGGTGATCTTGGTGATCCGGTCGGGTTGCGGGTCGCGCACCTGCGCGTCGACCAAGCAGTCCAGCAGGTGGGCCTGCCACCAGTAGTGCCAGGTGCGGAACTCGCCGTCGTGGCGCGTTGGCGGCCACGACACCACACCGAGCTGGGTGCCCGGCACTTTCCAGATCCGTTTCAGGTGCCGCTTGGCAACGGCGGCCTCCGCGCTTGCTGCGCGGTTGGCCCATAGCTGATCCATGTTGTCGATCCTGCCCTACCAGGCCTTGGAAATGCCCCCGTGTTGAGTGATCCAGGTGTGCATGGCGATGCCCGCGGCAACCGCGGCGTTGATACTGCGGGTCGATCCGAATTGGGCGATCGACACGGTCACGGCCGCGCCGGCCTTCGCGTCGTCGGTGATGCCGGGCCCTTCCTGGCCGAAGATCAGCAGGCAATCGCGCGGCAGTTCGATGTGTTCGAGTCGCACCGCACCGGGCACGTTGTCGACGGCGACGACGGTCAACCCGGCGTCCGACGCGAAACTCAACAGTTCGGCGGTGCTGTCGTGGTGGCGCAGGCGTTGATAGCGGTCGGTCACCATGGCGCCGCGCCGGTTCCAGCGTCGACGGCCGACGATGTGCACGGTGTCGACAGCGAACGCGTTGGCGGTCCGCACCACGGCGCCGATGTTCGCGTCGTTTCCGAAGTTCTCGATCGCGATGTGCAGCGGATGCCTGCGCGCGTCGATGTCGGCGATGATCGCATCGCGCGTCCAGTATCGGTACGCGTCAACGACGTTGCGGGTGTCGCCTTCGCGCAGCAGCGCGGGGTCGTACCGCGGGTCTTGAGGAAGGGGCAAGTGCAGCGGCCATGGGCCGACGCCGGGGGTATCGCCCCATTCCGTGGGTCCCGGAGCCGCCCTGCCGGCGACATCAGACGGATGCTCAGTCACTCTTTTCCCACAATCCGGCGTGGGTGCCGGCGAGCGATACCGTCGCATACAGCAGTGCCGCGTTGATGTCACCCTGCGTGCACAGCGACGCACGGACCTGGACGGCGTCGAGCGACGCCTCCGGCAGCACGAGCACCGAAGCGCCGTAGATATCGCAGGCGTGGCTCAGCCCAGGGGCGGGCAGCGTCGGCGCCGCCAGCACCATCATGGGGCCGCCACGGCGCGCCGAATCGTCGCGATATCGCGCTGCCAAACCGTCGATTTCGAGTCCGAGCAGCATGTAACCGTTGCCGGAGAACGCCGTCGGGTCACCCATCGCAGACGGGTTGAGCTGCGCGCCGTCGGCGCGGAACGCGTCGACGCTCGTCGTCTTGAGCACCAGCCCGGTGTCGTTCTCGTTTGTCGGCAACACGCCGACGGGAAACGCCGCCGGGTACGCCGCGGCGGTGTCGGGGATCCGCTCGCGTGGCGAGTACACGTAGATACCGCGCACCTGGGACTGGTCGCGCTGCGGTCCCAAACACACTGTGCCCGTGAGCCGGTCCGGCGTCTGCGCCGATAATGGTTGCAGCGCGAGGCTCGTCACATCCTTGCAGGCGCCAAGGCCGTTGGCCTCGATCGGATGCGCCAGCGCACCGTACAGCCCGAATCGGATGTCCTCGGGTTTGGCGTGCGGGCCGCCGTCCTTCTGCGACGGGGATGCGTCCACGTCGACCAGGACGTAGTCGCCGTCGAATCGCAGATTCGTCACCGAGATGTTCCAACCGAGGACTGACAGCGATTCACCGATAGCCGCGGATTGAGTGGAGTACGGATGGGCGCGGCCGTCGTCGCCTGAGCACCCCGAGGCGACCACGACGATCGCCGCCATGACGGCGACTAGTGCACGCATCATTCCAGTGCGGCTTCAGGTTCTTTTTCGGCCGTTGCCGACGACTTTCGTCATGGCGCGCACCAGGTTTCGCGGCACCACCCGTCCGCCGGTCGTGAGCGCCTTGTACTGCAGGCCGGGGACGATGACCACCTTGCCCTTGGCGACGTCGGCCATGCATTCGCGCACCACGTCGTCGACCTCGAGCCAGAGGAACGACGGCGTGCCGCTCATCTCGATGCCGGCGCGAGCGTGAAACTCCGTGTGCACGAAGCCCGGGCACAGTGCGTGCACCCCGACACCGGTGCCGTCGAGGCCGTTGGCCAGCCCTTCGGAGAAGGCGATCACCCATGCCTTGGACGCCGAGTACGTCGACCCGCGGCCGGGCAGCAGCCCCGCCACGCTGGCGACGTTGATCACCGTGCCCTCGTTGGCGGCCATCATGGGCGGCAGCGCGGCGTGCGTCAGCTGCATCACCGCGGTGACGTTGACGTCGAGCTGGGATTGCAGCAGCGCCAGGTCGGCGCTCCAGAATTCCCCGGACGTGCCAAATCCGGCGTTGTTCACCAGAACTCGCACTCCGGTGGCCAGCCGGTCGGACACCTTCGCGCGGTCGGCGTCGGAGGCCAGGTCTGCGACGAGAACGTCCACTTGCGCACCGGCCTCGTCGCGCAGTTCGGCGGCGAGGCACTCCAGCCGGTCGGCGTGGCGGGCGACCAGCACCAGGTCGTAGCCGTCGACGGCGTACCGGCGGGCGAATCCCGCGCCCAGCCCGGACGTCGGTCCAGTGATCAGTGCGACGGGGCGTGACATGCGTATGAGACTACTTACCGCTGATAGTGCGGCGACTGCCTTCCGTTGCGCGACGGTGGTGGCGGCGGGCGGCGCACCGGTTCGGCGCGGCCGGCTTCTGGGCGCGGTTGTGCGTAGCGACCGACTTCAGGGCCGGAGGGCGGGAGTACATCCGCGCGGCTCGGCGGCAGGTCGGCCCGGCCGGGCGTCGGCTCGGGGCGGACGGGCGGAAGAGGTTCGGAGCGTGCGGGCGCCGGCTTGTGCGGGCGGCTCGGCGAGCCTCTGCGCCGCGCGACCGAATGGCCCGCATTGGCCTGCGGAACCGGCGGCAGCACCCGCAGCAGGTCGTTGAACTGGCGCACCGTGCGCAGGCCCTCGTCCCACTGGGCGCGGGTGCTG
>JAVRPG010000132.1:0-3724 GCA_032162325.1 Mycobacterium sp.
AGCGTCGTCTTGCCCGCCCCGGTCGGCCCGACGATCGCCACGGTGCTGCCCGGCTCGGCCACCAGCGACAGGTCTTCGATCACCGGTGTGCCGGGCCGGTAGCTGAAGTCGACGTGCTGGAACTCGACCCGGCCCCGCGGGCCCCCGTCAAGGGACGGCAGCGCCACGTCCGGTTCCGGCGACTCTTCCTCGGCGTCGAGCAGATCGAAAACCCGCTCCGCGCTTGCCACCCCGGACTGCAGCGTGTTGTACATCCCGGCGACCTGAGTGAGGGGCTGGTTGAACTGGCGGACGTATTGGATGAACGCCTGGATGCTGCCCAGTGTGATCTGGCCCGTAGCGACCTGGACACCGCCGACCACCGCCACGGCCACGTAGCTCAGGTTGCCGATGAACGTGGTGGCAGGCCCCACCAGTCCGGAAAAGAACTGCGCGCCAAAGCTGGCGTGGAAGAGGTCGTCGTTGAACTCCTGAAACTGTTCAAGCGCCCTGGCCCGGTGACCGAAGGTCTTGACCACCGTGAAGCCGCTGTAGGTCTCCTCGATGTGGGCGTTGAGCCGGCCGGTGTTGGCCCACTGCGCGACGAACAACCGTTGTGAGCGACGGGCGATCGCCCGGGTCACCCACAGCGACAGCGGCACCGTGACGACAGTGAGCAGCGTCAGCAGCGGCGAGATGGTCAGCATCATCACCAGCACCGCCACCACGCTCAGCACCGAGGTCAGCAACTGGCTGATCGTCATCGACAACGACGTCTGAATGTTGTCAACGTCATTGGTGACCCGGCTCAGCACTTCGCCGCGTTGCCGCGAGTCGAAATAGGAGAGCGGCAGCCGGTGCACCTTGTCCTCGACGTCGGACCGCAACGCCACCATCGTGCGCTGAATCGTGACGTTGAGAATTCGCGCCTGCAGCCAAATCAGCAGCGCGGCAACCAGATACAGTCCCAGCGCCAGCAGCAGCGTGCGGCCGACGGCGCCGAAGTCCACGCCGCGACCCGGCACTACGTTCATGCCCGACAGCAGATCGGCGAATGTGTTGTCGCCGCGCGCCCGTGCGGCCGCGATGGCCTGCTCCTTCGTCAGCCCCGCAGGCAGCTGACGCCCGATCACGCCGTTGAACAGCAGGTCGGTGGCGTGGCCGAGGATCCGCGGGCCGATCACCCCGATCGCGATCCCGCAGACTCCCAACAGGATCACCAGGGTGGTCATCGTCCGTTGCGGTGTGAGCCTCTTGACCAGCCGGATCGCCGATCCCTTGAAGTCGCGGGACCGCTCGGTCGGTGCCTGCATCACGCCGCGGATCGGACGTGCTATCGGCCCGGCGGTCATCCGTGGCCTCCGGCACCCGCGGCCAGCGACTGCGAGTCGGCAAACTCGGCATAGGTCGGGCAGGTTGCCAGTAAGGATTCGTGCGTGCCGAGACCCACCACCCGGCCGTCGTCGACGACCACAATCTGATCGGCCTCCGCGACCGTCGAAATACGCTGCGCCACAATCACCACCGTCGATTGCGCATCGACGTCGCGCAGCGAGGCGCGGACCCGTGCGTCGGTGTGCACGTCGAGCGCGGAGAACGCGTCGTCGAACAGATAGATCGAAGGCCGGCGGATCACCGCACGCGCGATCGCCAACCGTTGCCGCTGCCCGCCCGAGAAGTTGATGCCGCCCTGCGCGACCGGCATGGCCAGCCCGTCGGCGTGGGCGCGGACGAAGTCGTTGGCCGCCGCCACCCGCAGCGCGTCCCACATCTCCTCGTCGGTCGCATCTGCCTTGCCGTAGCGCAGGTTGTCGGCGATCGTGCCGGAGAACAGGTAACCGCGCTGCGGCACCAGGCCGATCGCCGACCACAGCTGCTCGGTGTCGTAGTCGCGAACGTCGACGCCGTCGACATGAACCGAGCCGTCGGTGACGTCGTAGAGTCGGCAGATCAGCGAGATCAGTGTCGACTTACCCGAGCCGGTCGACCCGACGACGGCCGTGGTGGTGCCCGGCCTCGCCGTCAGCGAAACATCCTGCAGCACAGGGCGGTCAGCGCCGGGGTAGCTGAACGTCGCGTGGTCCAAGCGGATTTCGCCGCGGACGGCGTCGGGCCGCACCGGGTCCTGCGGGCTGGCGATCCCTGGCGTGGTTGACAGCACGTCGGTGATCCGCTCGGCGCAGACCGACGCGCGTGGCAGCAGCACCAGCATGAACGTCGCCAGCAACACGGCCATCAGGATCTGCATGAAGTAGGAGAGGACCGCGATCAGCGAGCCGACCTGCATCTCGCCGTCGTCAATCCGCAAGCCGCCGAACCAGATCAGCGCGACGCTCGAGATGTTGATCACCAGCGTGGTGACAGGCAGCATGAGCGCCTGCAGGCGGCCTGCTTCCAGCGCGGTGTCCGACAGCGCCTGGCTCGCGACGCTGAATCGGTTGCGCTCGAAGGGTTCCCGAGCGAATGCCCGGATCACCCGGATGCCGGAGAGCTGTTCGCGCATCACTCGGTTGATGCCGTCGATCTGGCGCTGCAGCCGGCGGAAGATCGGCATCAGACGCGACACGATCAAGTAGTTGGCCAGTGCCAGCACCGGCACGCTGACGAGCAGCAACCACGACCGGCCCGCGTCCTGATGCACCGCCATGAAGATGCCGCCGATCGACATGATCGGCGCGGTGATCAACATCGTGCAGGTCAGCTGCACAAATAGTTGGACCTGCTGGACGTCGTTGGTGGTGCGGGTCAGCAGCGACGGGGCGCCGAACCGCGCCGTCTCCTCCGCCGAGAAGCCCGTGACGTGGCCGAAGATCGCCCAGCGCAGATCGCGTCCGACGCTCATGCTGGCCCGCGACCCGAAGTACACAGCGCCGACAGCGCAGACCACCTGCATCGCGGTGACCGCGAGCATGATGCCGCCGAGCTCCACGATGGTTCGCAGATCACCCTTCGCGACGCCGTCGTCGATGATCGCGGCGTTGACGGTCGGCAGGTACAGCGACGCCAGCGTGCTGATCAGCTGGAGCCCCGCAACGATCGCGAGCAGCGATCGGTACGGTCGCGCATACCGTCCCAGCAATGCCCACAGCATCCCGTTACTGTCGCATACCGCCCCCGGCGTAGTTGTGTTCGGCAGGGCCACCTGAGAATTCGATAAATGAGCAGGTCAGTCGGCATGTCGGTGGTTGAGGTGTTGGGCTGCCGCTACAGTGCATGGCGTGACCCCCAGCAAGTGCGCGACCGGTAAGACGCGGTCCGCGAAGGCGCTGGCCGTGGCTGCCGCGGCCATGATTCCAGTGTTTGCGGCATGCTCGGACAACTCGGGGTCGACCTCGCCTGGCGCGCCGCAGTCGCCCGCACCGACGCAGAACGCCTCCCACGGGCCCATGTTTCCTGAGTGCGGCGGTGTCTCCGACCAGACGCTTGCCGAACAGACCCGCGTCACCGGCCTGGTCAACACGGCGCGCAACTCGGTGGGCTGCCAGTGGCTGCAGGGCGGCGGCATCCTGGGTCCGCACTTCTCGTTCACTTGGTATCGCGGCAGCCCGATCGGACGCGAACGCAAGACCGAGGAGTTGTCGCGTGCCAGCGTCGAGGACATCAACATCGAGGGTCATGGCGGTTTCATCGCCCTCGGCCAGGACCCGACGGTCGGCAACAACCTGTGTGAGATCGGTATCCAGTTCCAGGACGATTTCATCGAGTGGTCCATCAGCTTCAACGAACAGCCCTTCCCCGATCCCTG
>JAVRPG010000133.1:0-3370 GCA_032162325.1 Mycobacterium sp.
GGGGTGCTCAACGACCTGTTCGTGACACCGGCATCCCGCGGATCGGGAACCGGACGGGCCCTGATCGAGCGCTGTCGCGAACTGTGTCGCGAGCGTGGCGCCGAGAAGCTGGTGTGGGAGACGGCGCCCGACAACACGACGGCGCAACGCCTTTACGACGGCATCGGAGCCGAAAAGTCCACTTGGCTCAGCTACGAGCTGGACGCCTGATCACAGCCAGGTCACCGTTGTATTCCAGCCGCAGACGGGGGGCGGTTATGGCCGGCACCCATGCGAACATGTTCGCCATGTGGCGGGTGGGCATGTTGAGTACGGTGCTGCTCGCGATCTCCCTGGTGTCGGCGATCGCGTGCCCGGCCGCATGGGCATCACCCGAAGGCGAGTCGATCCAGCAGTACGGCCAGGCGCCGGCCTGGGGCGGCTGCGAGCAGTTCATCGGCGACACCACGAGCATCCCCACCGCGCAGTGCGGCACCGTCGCTGTCCCGGTCGACTACGCCAAACCTGAAGGCGCGCAGGCCCAATTGGCCGTGATCCGGATTCCGGCCAGCGGCGAGAAGATCGGCGTGCTTGTGGTCAACCCTGGCGGGCCTGGCGCATCGGCCGTGGACACCGTCGCCAGCATGGGGGCGTCGTTGGCCGGCTCCGACATCATGCGCCGATTCGACTTGGTCGGCATCGATCCGCGCGGGGTCGGCCATTCCACGCCGGAGCTGCGCTGCCGCACCGACGACGAGTTCGACGCGTTCCGTCGCGAGCCGATGGCCGACTACAGCCCCGACGGCGTCGCCCACATCGAGGGGCTCTACAGCCAGTTCGCCGCGGAGTGCGCGCAGAAGATGGGCACGGAGTTCCTCGCCAACGTCGGGACCGCGTCGTCAGCACGCGACATGGACGTCGTGCGCGCCGCGCTTGGCGAGAACCAGATCAACTATCTCGGCTTCTCCTACGGGACCGGGCTCGGTGCGGCCTATGCCGAGCGGTACCCCGATCGGGTGCGGGCGATGGTTCTCGACGGGGCGGTCGACCCCTCGCTGGATCCCGTCGCCGACAGCATCCGCCAGATGGCGGGCTTCCAAACGGCGTTCATCGACTACGCGGCCGACTGCGCACAGTCGGCAGGCTGCCCGCTCGGCACAGACCCGGCGAAGTTCGTCGACCGCTTTCACGCGCTGGTCGACCCGCTGGTGGCCACGCCGGGCGGAACGTCGGATCCGCGTGGCCTGAGCTACCAGGACGCGATGACCGGCACCGTCAACGCGCTCTACACGCGGCGCTTTTGGCAGTACCTCACCAGCGGGCTGCTGGGCCTGCAGCGCGGCACCGACCCCGGGGACCTGCTGCTGCTGGCCGATGACTACCAGCACCGCGACGATTCGGGTCACTACAAGAACCTGCAGGACGCGTTCACCGCGATTCGGTGTGTCGACTCGCCGTATCCAACCGACCCCGCCGTGTGGGCCGACGCCGACCGGCAGATCCGCGAGGCAGCGCCGTTCATGGCGTACGGCGACTTCACCGGGTACGCCCCGCGCGACGTGTGCGCGATGTGGCCGGTACCGCCGACGTCGACTCCACACCAAGCCACTTCGCCTGGCCCCGGCAAGGTGGTCGTCGTCTCCACCACGCACGACCCCGCCACTCCCTACCAGGCAGGCGTGGATCTGGCCCGTCAGATGGGTGCTGCGCTGATCACCTTCGACGGCACTCAGCACACCGTGGTGTTCAACGGCGATCAGTGTGTCGACACCGCGGTGGTGAACTTCCTCATCGACTCCGTCGTGACACCCGACGGCTTGCGGTGTTAGACCTAGCAATCCCGTAACACAGAATTAACAGCCGGAACCTACGCTGCGGTCATGGATCGGCAGAAGGAATTCGTGCTGCGCACGCTGGAGGAACGCGACATCCGCTTCGTCCGGCTGTGGTTCACCGACGTGCTCGGATACCTCAAGTCCGTCGCGATCGCCCCTGCCGAGCTCGAAGGCGCCTTCGAGGAGGGCATCGGCTTCGACGGCTCCTCCATCGAGGGGTTTGCCCGGGTGTCGGAGGCCGATATGGTCGCCCGGCCGGATCCGTCGACATTTCAGGTGCTGCCCTGGACCACGAGTGCGGGCAAGCATCATTCGGCCCGGATGTTCTGCAACATCACGATGCCGGACGGCTCACCGTCGTGGGCCGACTCCCGCCACGTGCTGCGCCGCCAGCTGTCCAAGGCCAGTGACCTGGGCTTCTCCTGCTACGTGCATCCAGAGATCGAGTTCTTCCTGCTGAAGCCCGGCGAGGACGACGGTTCGGTGCCGGTGCCTGCGGACAACGGCGGCTACTTCGACCAGGCCGTGCACGACGCGGCCCCGAACTTCCGCCGCCACGCCATCGATGCGCTGGAGCAGATGGGCATCTCGGTGGAGTTCAGCCACCACGAGGGCGCGCCCGGCCAGCAGGAGATCGACCTGCGCTACGCCGACGCGCTGTCGATGGCCGACAACGTGATGACGTTCCGTTACGTGGTCAAGGAGGTGGCGCTCGGCGACGGGGTGCGCGCGTCGTTCATGCCGAAGCCGTTCGCGGAGCATCCCGGCTCCGCCATGCATACCCACATGAGCCTGTTCGAGGGTGAGGTCAACGCCTTCCACAGCCCCGACGACCCACTTCAGCTCAGCGATGTCGGAAAGTCTTTCATCGCGGGCATTCTCGAGCACGCCCAGGAGATCAGCGCCGTCACAAACCAGTGGGTGAACTCCTACAAGCGGCTGGTGCACGGCGGTGAGGCCCCGACGGCGGCGTCGTGGGGCGCGGCCAACCGCTCGGCGCTGGTGCGGGTGCCGATGTACACGCCGCGCAAGGCGTCGTCGCGGCGGGTCGAGGTGCGTAGTCCCGATTCGGCGTGCAACCCGTACCTGACCTTCGCGGTACTGCTGGCGGCGGGCCTGCGCGGCATCGAGAAGGGCTACGTGCTGGGACCGCAGGCCGAGGACAACGTGTGGAGCCTCACCCCTGAGGAGCGCCGCGCCATGGGCTACAAGGAGCTGCCTGGCAGCCTCGGTGCCGCCCTGACCGAGATGGAGAACTCGGAACTGGTCGCGGAAGCGTTGGGAGAGCACGTATTCGACTTCTTCCTGCGCAACAAGCGCACCGAGTGGGAGCACTACCGCAGCCACGTGACGCCGTTCGAGCTGAAGGCCTACCTGTCCCTGTAGGACAGGGTTCGTGATAACGGCTGCGCTACGGTCAATGCGTGGCCAAACCTGCGACGCAGCGACCGAAGCTGCCCAGCGTTGGCCGGCTCGGGCTGGTCGAACCCTCCGCAGCCGCGGACCTGGACCGGCTGGGCTGGAACACCGACGCGCATGTCGAGCTGTTGTGGTCG
>JAVRPG010000134.1:0-11921 GCA_032162325.1 Mycobacterium sp.
GCCGGCCAACTCGAAGCACATGTCCATCGACAGTGCCTTGATGTGGAACAGCAGATCGCCCGGCGTCGCGGGGGCGTGGTGCCGCGGGCCGTGCAGCTCGATGAACGGGGTCAGCTCGGCCGGCCGCGGACCGCAAAACAGGCGGTCCCAGGCATCCGATCCGATCGAGGTGACCACCGAGAGATGCCTGTCGGTGTCACGGAAGCCGACCGCGCGGACCAAACCGGCGATGTCGGGCAACGCGTCGTGGACGGCGGCCTCACCGCCTTCGTCCACGGTGACCACCAGGAAGATGGCCGCGGGTGTCAACGGCGCCGTTACCGGTTGCGGCAGTGGGTCGGGCACCATTCGACCCTAGCGAACTGGCAGTCGGCAATGATGGTGAACCATGTCCCCGAGTGCGCACGGGCTGTGCGAGTTCATCGACGCCTCACCGTCGCCGTTTCACGTCTGCGTGACTGTCGCCCAGCGGTTGAGCGCCGCGGGGTTCACCGAACTCTCCGAACGCGACGAGTGGCCGGCCGACGGCAGGTTCTTCACGGTGCGGGCCGGCTCGCTCGTCGCATGGCGATCGGATGAGGCGGGCCGTACCGGGCCTTTTCGTATCGTCGGCGCCCACACCGACAGCCCCAATCTGCGGGTGAAACAGCACCCCGATCGGTTCGTCTCCGGCTGGCAGGTGGTCGCCCTGCAGCCCTACGGCGGTGCTTGGCTGAACTCGTGGCTGGACCGCGATCTCGGCATCAGTGGTCGGCTGTCGGTGCGCCGCTCTAGTCCGGACGGCGACACCATCGACCACCTGCTGGTGCGCATCGATCAGCCGATCCTTCGCGTGCCGCAGCTGGCGATCCACCTCGCCGATGACCGCAAGTCGGTGTCGCTGGATCCGCAGCGGCACGTCAACGCGGTCTGGGGCGTGGGCAGTGGCCCCCGGTCGTTTCTGGCCTACGTCGCCGAGCGGGCGGGTGTCGACGCGGCCGACATCCTTGGCACCGACCTGATGACCCATGATCTGACACCGTCGACGCTGGCCGGCGTTGACGACGAGCTGGTCAGTGCGCCCCGCCTGGACAATCAGGCCACCTGCTACGCGGGGCTCGAGGCGTTCCTGGACGCCGAGCCGGGCGAGCACATGCCGGTTTTGGTGCTGTTCGACCACGAGGAGGTCGGCTCGCAGTCGGATCACGGCGCGCAGTCCGAGCTGCTACATACGGTGCTGGAACGGATCACGCTGGCGGCAGGCGGCGGTCGGGAGGACTTCCTGCGACGGCTGCCCGGGTCGATGGTGGCCTCCGGCGACAAGGCGCACGCCACCCACCCAAACTATCCCGAGCGGCACGAGCCCGGCCACCTCATCGAGGTCAACGCCGGCCCGGTGCTCAAGGTGCAACCGAATCTGCGCTACGCCACAGACGGCCGCACCGCGGCGGCGTTCGCGCTGGCCTGCGCGCAGGCCGGGGTGCCGCTGCAACGCTACGAGCACAGGGCCGACCTGCCGTGCGGGTCGACGATCGGGCCGATGACCTCGGCACGCACCGGCATCCCGACCGTCGACGTCGGCGCGGCCCAGCTCGCGATGCATTCCGCGCGCGAGGTGATGGGCGCGGACGACGTCGCTGCCTACTCCGCGGCACTGCGGGCGTTCTTGTCACCGGGCTGAGCCGCGCCGCGGCTCAGGACGCAGCGATCTCGACCTGGTCGTAGCGGATGACGTTCTCCACCACCACGCCGTTGCGGGTGCGAACTCGGTCGAGCCCGCGGATCGCGAACGGGCCCGCCGGGCCGGTGCCCTGTCCGATGTAGTGCAGGAAGACGAGCTGCTCGCCGTCGGCGCTGCCGTCGACGGTCGCACTGTCGATCAGTTGCAGCCGTAGGTCTGGGGTGGCGGCAATGAGCGCGAGGATCTTGCCGACGTACGCCTCGCGGCCGCGTGCCGGCTTCGGATCGCCCTGCCAGTAGCCGACGATGTCGTCGGCGAGGATGTCGCCGATTCGCGACGGCGCCGGTGCGGCCCAGAAGGCCGCCCACATCTCGGCGCTGAACTTCGGCTGGGTTTGGGTATCGGTGTCTGTCATAGCTTGAGGGTGCGTCGAGGAACTCGGTCGTTCAATTACCCGAGACGTAAGCGCGACGATGATCCGCGTTTCTGTCACACGGCTGGCCTACAGTGACCGCCATGGCACTCTCCGTCGAGAACATCACGTTCGACTCCACCGACCCCGACCGGCTTGCCGAGTGGTGGGCCCGCGCCGTGGGCGGCACGATAAACGCTTTGGCGCCGGGGTTTTTCGTCACCGTCAGTCGCCCTGGCGGTCCTGGGCTGGCGTTCCAGAAGGTCGGTGACCCAACGCCCGGCAAGAACCGCGTGCACATTGACTTCTCCGCCCCCGACCTCGAAGCGGAGGTCAAGCGGCTGGTGGACTTGGGCGCCACCGAGACCGGCCGTGGCGAAGCGGGGCCGGAATTCCGCTGGGTGGTGTTCGCCGATCCCGACGGCAACGCGTTCTGTGTCGCCGGTGGCGACGTGGCCGCAGCTACCTGAACCGCTGGGGCGGGGGTGCAAACTACACTGGTCGCGTGACGTCCGGGCTCACCCATGAGGTCGACACCGTCGACCACGCCGCCGCCACCCCCGATCAGCCACAGCCGTTCCGCGAACTCGGCCTCAAGCACGACGAGTACCAGCGGATCCGCGAGATCCTCGGCCGTCGGCCCACCGACGCCGAGCTGGCCATGTACTCGGTGATGTGGAGCGAGCACTGCTCCTACAAGTCGTCCAAGGTGCACCTGCGGTACTTCGGCGAGACCACCACGGAGGCGATGCGGGCCTCGATGCTGGCGGGCATCGGCGAGAACGCCGGCGTCGTCGACATCGGCGACGGCTGGGCGGCCACCTTCAAGGTGGAGTCGCACAACCACCCGTCGTACATCGAGCCGTATCAGGGCGCAGCCACCGGTGTCGGCGGCATCGTCCGCGACATCATGGCGATGGGCGCCCGGCCGGTAGCCGTGATGGACCAGCTACGGTTCGGCGCCGCCGATGCCCCCGACACGCGCCGGGTGGTCGACGGGGTGGTGCGCGGCATCGGTGGCTACGGAAACTCGCTGGGGCTGCCCAACATCGGCGGCGAGACCGTCTTCGACGCCTCCTACGCAGGCAATCCGTTGGTGAATGCGCTGTGCGTCGGGGTGCTGCGCAGGGAGGATCTGCATCTCGCGTTCGCGTCGGGCAGGGGCAACAAAATCATCCTGTTCGGCGCGCGCACCGGCCTCGACGGTATCGGCGGTGTCTCGGTGCTGGCGTCGGAGACGTTCGGCGGCGACGAAGATGGAACCCGGACTGGATCGAAGCTCGATCCGGCAAGCGGATCTCGGAAGAAGTTACCGTCTGTCCAGGTGGGCGACCCGTTCATGGAGAAGGTGCTCATCGAGTGCTGCCTCGAGCTGTACGCCAACGACCTGGTGATCGGCATCCAGGACCTCGGAGGCGCCGGGTTGTCCTGTGCCACATCCGAACTCGCGTCTGCTGGCGACGGCGGCATGCGGATCGAACTGGACACCGTGCCGCTCCGGGCGAAGTACATGACTCCGGCGGAGGTGCTCTCCAGCGAGTCGCAGGAACGCATGTGCGCGGTCGTCGCGCCCGAGAACGTCGACAAGTTCATGGCGGTGTGCGCCAAGTGGGAGGTGCCGGCCACCGTCATCGGTGAGGTCACCGACGGCGACCGGCTGCAGATCACCTGGCATGGCGAGACCGTTGTCGATGTGCCGCCGCGCACGGTCGCGCACGAGGGCCCGGTTTACGAGCGTCCAGTGCAACGCCCGGACACCCAGGACGCGCTCAACGCCGATACGTCCGCCAAGCTGCCGCGGCCGTCCACCGGTGAGGAGCTGCGTGCGACTTTGCTTGCACTGCTTGGCAGTCCGCACCTATGCAGCCGAGCATTCATCACCGAGCAGTACGACCGCTACGTGCGCGGCAACACCGTGCTCGCCGAACACGCCGACGGCGGCGTGCTGCGCGTCGACGAGACCACCGGCCGCGGCATCGCCATCTCGACCGACGCCTCCGGCCGCTACACCCAACTCGACCCGTATACCGGTGCGCAGCTCGCACTGGCCGAGGCGTACCGCAACGTCGCGGTCACCGGCGCGACGCCGGTGGCGGTGACCAACTGCCTCAACTTCGGCTCACCCGAGGATCCGGCGGTGATGTGGCAGTTCAGCCAGGCCGTCCGGGGCCTCGCCGACGGCTGTGCGGCGCTTGGTATTCCGGTCACCGGCGGCAACGTCAGCTTCTACAACCAGACCGGCACCACTCCGATCCTGCCCACCCCGGTCGTCGGAGTGCTCGGCGTGATCGACGACGTCAAGCGGCGCATCCCCACCGGGCTGGGTACCGAGCCAGGCGAGACGCTGATCCTGCTCGGCGACACCCGCGACGAGTTCGACGGCTCGATCTGGGCGGAGGTCACCGCCGGCCATCTCGGCGGTGTGCCGCCGCGCATCGACCTTGAGCGGGAGAAGCTGCTCGCCGAAGTGCTCACTGCCGCGTCGCGTGACGGGCTGGTGTCGGCCGCACATGATCTCTCCGAGGGCGGGCTGATACAGGCCGTCATCGAGGCCGCGCTCGCGGGTGAAACCGGTTGCCGCATCTTGCTTCCCGAGGATGAAAACCCCTTCATCACACTCTTTTCCGAATCAGCGGGCAGGGTGCTGGTTGCGGTGCCGCGCACCGAGGAGAGCAGATTCCGCGCGATGTGTGAGGCCCGTGGGCTGCCGTCGACGCGCATCGGCGTGGTGGACCAGGGCAGCGAGGCGGTCGAAGTACAAGGCTTGTTCACGGTTTCCCTGGAGGACCTGCGGAGCACGTCGGAGGGCGTGCTTCCCGGGTTGTTCGGGTGACTGTCGCGCCACGCGAACGACATCCGCTGCTCGTCTGGGCGTGGAGCCTGGTCCACCTCGACTTCGTTGGGGTGGCGTTCGGCGCCCTGTTCTTCTGTCTGTCGCTGACGCCGTCGCTGCTGCCGCGGGACTGGCTGTTCCAGGGTCTGATCGGTGGGCTCAACGCCGCGATCGGCTACGGCATCGGGGTGTTCTTGGCAAAGATGTTGCGCCGCTTCGTGTTACGTCGCCGCAAGTGGTGGCCGCCGTCGAAGCGGGTGCAGTTCGTGTTGAAGGCGGCGATCATCGCGGTATCCGCGACGGCCTGCGTGCTGATGATGGTCCCGGCGGCCGCGTGGCAGCGTCAGGTGTCGGCGGAGATGGGGATGGAGGGCCCGAACACGCTGGGCTACATGCGCACCCTGATCATCGCCGTGCTGGTCGGTGGTGTGTGTGTCGGGGCGGCGCGCGTGCTGCTCGACGTGATCAAGACGATGGCCCGGTTCTTCATCAGGCGCTGGCACCTGCACGACGAGATGGCGTTGTTCGTCGGCACCGCGATCGTCGTCGTGCTGGCCATCACGCTCATCAACGGTGTGCTGGTCCGCGGCTTTCTGGCCGGCGCCAATCGGGTGTTCCAGCCGCAGAACACCACCACTCGAGCGGGCGTCGTCCAGCCGCGACAGCCTGAACGCTCCGGCAGCCCAACGTCTTTCGCGGCCTGGGAGAGCCTCGGATTTCAGGGCCGCAACTTCGTAGCGACCGGCCCCAACGCCGACGAGTTGACACGCCTGAACGGAAGGCCGGCCAAGGAGCCGGTCCGCGTGTACGTCGGACTGAACACCGCCGCCAACGACGAGAGCCGGATGGCGGTGCTGCTGAGCGAACTCGAACGCACCGGTGCCTTCGACCGCAAGGTGCTGGCGATCATCCCGACGACGGGCACAGGATGGATCAACCCGGTCGCCGCCCGATCGCTGGAGATGATGTACAACGGCGACACCGCGCTAGTGGGATCGCAGTATTCCTTTCTGCCGAGCTGGATTTCGTTTCTCGGCGATCGGGAGAAGTCGATGGAATCCGGGCGGGTGATGATCAACGCCATCCACGATCGGTGGATGCAGCTACCGCCCGACCGGCGACCCAAGCTGGTGCTCTACGGTGAAAGCCTCGGCTCGATGGCCGGACAGGGCGCATTCGGGTGGCTGCCCGACATCGCGCGGATGGGTTTCTCGTCGGTGCTGTGGGTCGGCCCGCCCAACGCCAGCCCACTGTGGAGGGGCATCACCGCGCGCCGCGACCCCGGCACGCCGGAGGTCGAACCGCGCTACGACAACGGGCGCACCGTCCGCTTTTCGCAGGCCACCGACGCCGCGGAGATCGCAGGGGACACCGCGGCGCCGTGGGAAGGCACACGAGTGCTGTTTTTGCAGCACGCGTCCGACCCGATCGTGTGGTGGTCGCAGGACCTGCTGTTCAACCGGCCGGACTGGCTGAAGGAGCCTCCCGGTCGCGACCGCACGGCGTCGATGCGCTGGTATCCGATCGTCACGTTCTGGCAGGTTGCCGCCGACATGACCAACGCCTCGTCGGTTCCCGGCGGGCACGGCCACAACTACGGGGACTTCGTGCTCGACGGCTGGGCCGCTGTCGCGCCGCCCGACGGGTGGCAGCCCGATGACACGGAACGCATCCGCGTCGCGCTGGAAAAGACCGAGTCCGCCGACGGGCCCGAATACTGATGCGACCCAGCAAGGTTCGCGCCGTTGCGATGGCGGCGGCGCTGGTGGGATGGAGCTTTGCGGCTCCCCGGGTGCGATGGCACCCGGTTCCGAATGCGGCCCTGGGCACCGGTCTCGTCGCGGTCACCCGTTCCCCGCTCGGATTGCGTCCGCCGGCCCTGTGGTCGGGCGTGCGGTACGGCCTGGCGGCGGGCGCGGTGGTGGCGCTGGGTGTTGCGGCGACGACGGCGTTGCCGCCGGCGCGGGCGGCGATGGCCAAGCGCGACCTGCCCAAACCCACCGGTCGCTGGCTGCTGCTGGACATCCCGATCGGAACGGTCTGGCCCGAGGAAGCCGCCTACCGGGCCACGCTGGGCACCGTCGCCGAAGAGGCATTCGGGCCGACCCGAGGCCGGCTGCTGCAGGCCGCGGCGTTCGGGCTATGGCACATCGTCGACGCCCGCACCACCGGACAGCCGGTGATCCGCACCGTGTTGGTCACCGGCCTTGGGGGCTGGCTGTTCGGCTGGCTGCACGCGCGGTCGGGCAGCCTCGCCGCGCCGATGCTGGCGCACCTGGCGGTCAACGAGGCCGCCGCGTTGGCGGCCCTTGGCGTGCAGCGGCGCGCTAAGCGTCGCGCCGGTCCACCTCCAGCTGATGCGGCTCGCTGACCTGATCGTCGATCCCGAAGCTGATGATGCGCTTCGGCGTGAGGCGAATGATCGCGGTGTCCAGCTCGTCACCGGCCGCGCCGTGCGACGGCAGGATCTCGGCCTGTTCGGCGGTCCCGCGGATCTCCAGGCAGCGCACCCGCCACGGGTCGCGTGAGGTGATGTCGTCGACGACGAACGCCACCTTGTCGTTGCGCGCGATGTTGCGGAACTTCTGGCTCTTCGACATTCGGTAGCCGGCGATGTCGATGGTGCCCAACGCCTCGTTGTAGGCGAATCCGACCGGGCTGTTCTGCGGCGTCCCATCGGGCTGGATGGTGGCCAACCGGCCCAGGTCGGCCTGGCGCAGGAAGTCGAGTTCGTGTGATTTGAACGTCATGCGCCCACCGTAGAACCTCAACAAATGTTGATGTCAACCGTCACGGGTTGATCGTGTACTCGCCGACCTGGCGGCCCCACACGTAGTCGATGAACAACGGCTGGCCCAATGTGGCGTGGTTGTATGGCGCGATGCTGGCGCCGGTGTCCATCACCAGATACGGCGCCGGCCATAGATCACGTGTGATGTCCTGCCAGCAGCCGGGACGGCCCTCTGGGCCGCCGCGGGCGTTCACCCGCGGCAGGTTGTCGGGGTAGACGTACGGATTGCCCGCGCCTGCGAGGGCGCCCGACGACGACGCCAACGAATAGCCGTTGCCGCCGAGGACCGCGGCCGACCGCTTCTGCACGTCCGAAAACTTGCGGAACGAGCAGAAGATCTCACCCTGGTAGTCGTCGAGGAGTTGGGTCGTCGGGACCAGGTCGGCGGCACCGCGAACCAGATAGGGTCCGCCGCGTTCGAAACTGTCCGCGGCGTCGTTGGCGAACCCGATTGCGGCCATCAGCGCCTCGTCGATATCGGCGCGATGGTCGTTGAAGGTCCGCGCGGACCGCACCGCGCTATCCAGTCCATCCCACAGGTCCGGCGACGCGTCGGCGTAGACGTCGGCCAGGTCGGCCACACCGCGGTTGTCGCGGGCGATCTGCGGCATCTGCGGATTCAGGTCGTCGAGGATCCGGTTGCCATTCTGCAGCGATTCGCCGAATCGCTCGCCCAGTCCCGTGAGTGCCTCGGCGGTCGCGGTCAGCGTTTGGTTCACCTTGATGGGATCCACCTGCTCGGCGATCGAGGTGACCGTTTCGAACAGGGTGTTGAACTCGGTGGTCACGGCCGACGCATCGATCACGTCATGGGCCGAAATGCGTTGTGATGAAGGGTTTTCCGGTGCGCTGAACGAGATGTACTTGTTGCCGAACACCGTGGTGGCCCTGATCTCGGCCACGACGTTGGCGGGGATGTAGGAGATGTAGCGCGGTTTCACGTCGAGGGTGAGTTTGGCTTTCGGCGTGCCGCGCTCGTCGATGAAATCGATTCGGGCGACGCGGCCGATCTCCACGCCGTTGAAGGTCACCTTCGACCCCCGCTCGACCACCAGGCCGGCGCGCGGCGACAGCAGCGTCAGCTGAGTCTTGTCGGTGAGGTCGCCGCGGAATTGCAGATAGATGAAGGCTGCAACGACGGTGGCGATCACCAGGAACACCGCGCCGGCCGTCTTATAGGGCGGCCGGTGGCGGTCAAGTGACACTTTGAGAATCTAAGGTATGGCCGCCCGCCGCAATGTCGATCCGGCGAAGACCCGCGCCGCCGTGTCGGCCGTCGCCAGCTGGTTGCGCGACGACGGCCTGCCCGAGCCGGGGCAGACGGTGCTGGGCGAGGCGGTGCGGCTGACCGCACGCACCCTGTCGGCCGTCGCGCCGGGTGCCAGCGTCGAGGTTCGGGTGCCGCCGTTCGTTGCGGTGCAATGCATTTCGGGACCCGAACACAGGCGGGGCAATCCACCCAACGTCGTCGAGACGGACCCCCGTACTTGGCTGTTGCTGGCGACTGGTCTGCTGGAAGTCGCCGACGCCGCTGCAAGCGGCGCCCTGCGGCTGTCGGGTGCGCGGGCCGGCGAGATCGCCGGACTGCTTCCATTGGTGCCGGTAAGCGGCTAGCCGCGGTGGACGTGATCGGGCGCGCACGGGAAATGCCGCGGGCACCGTCGTTGTTGATGTGAGGTGCGACACTTTGGCGCGATTCCGTGATTAACCCGTGATGACCGTAGACTTAATGTGTCTACCCACCCCGCCCTGGGAGCTGCCCTAACGTGACCGGCCAGCAGACCGATCAAGAACCTCGCGAAGAGTGTGGCGTATTCGGCGTCTGGGCGCCGGGCGAAGAGGTCGCCAAACTCACCTATTACGGCCTGTACGCGCTCCAACACCGCGGCCAGGAAGCGGCGGGCATCGCCGTCGCCGACGGTTCACAGGTGCTCGTGTTCAAGGACCTCGGCCTGGTCAGTCAGGTCTTCGATGAGCAGACGCTGGCCGCGATGGAGGGCCACGTCGCCATCGGCCACTGCCGGTACTCAACCAGCGGCTCCACCACATGGGAGAACGCCCAGCCGGTGTTCCGCAACACCGCCGCAGGCACCGGCGTCGCACTCGGTCACAACGGCAACCTGGTCAATGCCACCGACCTGGCCACCCGCGCCCGCGAAGCCGGGCTGATCGGGACGCGCGGCGCGCCGGCCGCCACGACGGACTCCGACATCCTCGGCGCGTTGCTGGCCCACGGTGCCGTCGACGCCACCTTGGAGCAGGCCGCCCTCGAGCTGCTGCCGACGGTGCGTGGCGCCTTCTGTCTGACGTTCATGGACGAGAACACCCTGTATGCGGCCCGCGACCCTTACGGCGTGCGGCCGTTGTCGTTGGGGCGGCTGGACCGCGGCTGGGTGGTGGCGTCCGAGACCGCCGCGCTGGACATCGTCGGCGCCTCGTTCGTCCGCGATATCGAACCGGGTGAGCTGCTGGCCATCGACGCCGACGGCGTGCGCTCCAGCCGCTTCGCCCCGCCGTCGCCGAAGGGGTGCGTCTTCGAGTACGTGTACCTGGCCCGGCCCGACAGCACGATCGCGGGCAGGTCGGTGCACAAGACCCGGGTCGACATCGGCCGCCTCCTGGCCCGGGAGAAGCCTGTTGAGGCCGATCTGGTGATCGGTGTGCCCGAGTCCGGCATCCCGGCCGCGGTCGGCTACGCGCAGGAGTCCGGCATCCCGTACGGCCAGGGCCTGACGAAAAACGCCTACGTGGGACGGACGTTCATCCAGCCGTCGCAAACGATTCGGCAGCTGGGTATTCGTCTCAAGCTCAATCCGCTCAAAGAGGTGATCCGCGGCAAGCGGCTGATCGTCGTCGACGATTCGATCGTGCGCGGCAACACGCAGCGGGCGCTGGTCCGGATGCTGCGTGAGGCGGGCGCCGTCGAGGTGCACGTGCGGATTGCCTCGCCGCCGGTGAAGTGGCCGTGCTTCTACGGCATCGACTTCGCCACCCCGGCCGAGTTGATCGCCAACGCCAATAGCACGGAGGCGGACGAGGACGAAATGTTGGCTGCCGTGCGGCACGCTATCGGCGCCGACACGCTGGGCTACATCTCGCAGCAGGGCATGATCGCGGCCACCGAGCAGCCGGCGTCGCGGCTGTGCACGGCGTGCTTCGACGGCAACTACCCGATCGAGCTGCCCGGCGAAACGGCGTTGGGCAAGAACGTCATTGAGCACATGCTCGCCACTGCGGCTCGCACCGGCATCCCGCTGCAAGCCGACAACGACAACGTCTCGGCGCTGCGCAGGCCTTAGGCGTCAGCCACATCCGGGGTCGGGCACGTCCACCGACAGCGGCGCACCGGCCGGTTCGATGTAGTCGACCCACAGCTTCAGCGGCTCCGGCCCCAGGTTGCGGCCGATGTGCACGTGATTGGGGCCGCTATGCTCGATGACCGCGGATCCGACCGGGGACACGACGACCGAACAGTCCGCCATGGTGCGGGTCAGCGTGCCTTCCCTGACAACGCCGAACACGCGTCCGTCGTGGTAGTGCCAGCCGGTGCTGCCCCCGGGCTGGATGGTGATCTCCCGGGTGATGTAGTCGACGCCGTCGACCGCTGCCTGCGAGATGATGACCGCATCGGTGTTTTCCGACGGCGTGGCGTAAGCAGTCGCGGACAGGACCGTTGAGGCCGGCACGGTAGCGGCCAGATTTCCTGCGACGAAGAGCGCAAACCAGCGAACTGTTTTCATGGTCGGTCACGTTCTCACACCGTTCGCCATCGTGGGAGGCGATCGGAGGGAAATGCGCCTGATCGACCGGTTACCGAGGGGTGGGCAACGACGGTAGCCTTGCTGTCGATGACGGATCAAGCCGAACAACACGGCATCTCCTACGCATCGGCTGGGGTGGACATCGAAGCCGGTGACCGCGCCGTCGAACTGTTCAAACCGCTGGCCAAGAAGGCCACCCGGCCCGAAGTGCGGGGCGGGCTCGGCGGATTCGCCGGGCTGTTCGCGCTGCGCGGCGGCTATCGCGAGCCACTGCTGGCGTCGTCGACCGACGGCGTTGGCACCAAGCTGGCGATCGCCCAGGCCGTGGACAAGCACGACACCGTCGGCATCGACCTGGTCGCGATGGTCGTCGACGACCTGGTGGTGTGTGGCGCCGAGCCGCTGTTCCTGCAGGACTACATCGCGGTCGGCCGCACGGTGCCGGAACGGGTCAGCGAACTGGT
>JAVRPG010000135.1:0-4339 GCA_032162325.1 Mycobacterium sp.
GCTTCGTGGTGGGCGACAGCGTCTGGGACCTGCTCGCCGCACAGCGGGCCGGTGCCCTGGGCATCGGACTGCTCTCGGGTGGCTACGGCCGCGAGGAGCTCGAGCGGTCGGGCGCGTACCGCGTCTACGCCGACCCGGCCGAGATGCTGACCCGGCTAGAGGAGGTCGGCGTTCGGCCTATCCGCTGACCTACGGCAGCGACCGCGGGGGTTGGCGTCGCAGGTGGAGCACGTGTCGATCACGATTGTGTCCGGGCGCGTGTCGTCGAAACGGAAGCGCTCAACTTGCCGCAGCCTGGCGCGATGGCCGATGCCTCCAACGTGCGGCACGACACCATCGTGGTGCCCGAGACGATGAGCCCGGCCCAAGTAAGGGCACTGGCGGAGCGGAAGGCTCAAGCTCACGTCGGCGACGATGACACGGTCGCCTTTGTGCATCTCCACGGATCACGGCCGGTCGGCGGTGAGAATGGCACCGAGGTCGAGTGGCGTTACAGCTACCAGGTGATACCGCGGGGCGGCGCAGCGACCGATCCGGCCGGTTGACCGCAGCGCCGGTGCGTCGTAGCCGGTGGTGTCGTCTGTGCCGCTATCGCGCTTCACTGCCGAATACAGCGAGATCGAATACGCCGAGATCGCGTACTATCCTCTCCCGCAACGTATTTCGACATAGAGCTGCGGCGATGATGCATCAGATGAATCACCGTTCCAGCGAGCACGCGCGCTGATCTTGGACGCGCTGCGTAATGCCTACGCCGAAGTTCACGACCCGAACCGCGCCCTCGGCGGGCCGCCGTCGGGCGCTGGGTGTCATCAATCTCGTGGGACGCCAACAGTCGGGCGTTGCCGGGCGTCGAGATACCTATCAGTTTCCGGCTAACGCCAACACGGCATCGCCCGGACACTGCCACCCGTCGGATGAGCCTGCTGCTGGCCCCCCGGACAGGCTGGGAGTAGACACCGGCACATAACCACCACGGTGCCGCTGCTATTCGTGCTGGACTTGGCCGGCACCGTCGCGTTCGCGCTCAACGGCGCGCTGACCGCCGTGCGCGCAGCCCGGTTGGATGGACATTCGAACACCCGAATTCGTCGCCGTCGGCAGCGACGCGCAACGCGTTCACCCGGACAATGCAACTTCGGGTGCAACCTTCACACGAACAGCGCAGCCTTCGCGCGAACAGGACAGCAGCAACTGTCGCGCTCGCTGCGGGATTCCTGGCCGGTGTACCGGCCGAACGTGACTTTGGGGCGGTCCTTTCCGAGGAACTTCTCCAGTTCGTTGCGCTGGCTGTTGGCCAAGGCGTCCATCGGGTACACCACGATTGCACGGACACCTTTGCCGGACCCTGCGCGTAGTACTGGGTCGACGGTCGGCACGATATATGACACCGACTTGCCTGAACTGGTGCCGGTGGTCAGCACATAAGACTCGCGGCGATTAGCGACCTCGAAAGCATCGGACTGATGGCGGTGAAAGGCGATTTCCCTGCCGAACTGGGCCTCCTCGGTGCGGAGCCGAAATGCTGTCGGCGGCCGCTTCTCGACGGTACTGGACAGCGCGCTGTTCCATTCGCTGCCGGTCGAGGGTCGAGACGGCTATCTGCGCTCGGTGCACCAGGCGGCGGCGCCCGGCGCCACCCACTACGTGCTGGTGTTCGCCAAGAGCTGGACGCCGGGCCGAACGAGGTCGACGAGGACGAGTCGCGCACCGCAGTCTCGACGTAGAGGCAAATCTACGAGACTCGCCCGGCGTTCAATCACGCAAAGATGTTGGGTGCGATCCCGATGCGCCGTCCCCGATGCCGAACCACACCGAGGAGAAGGGCCGGAATAAGCATGCCGGGCCTCCTGCTGACCGCGCACAAGGCGGACTGGGTTTGCCTACACGTGGGCCGGCGGCCGGTGATCCTCTACTTGCGTCGCGACGGACCGGTCCCCGTTGCCGGCGTGGTCGTCGACCATGTCTTGTTCGTCGAACGGCTTCTTCCCGTCCAGGACGTCCGACATGCGCGCCCGGTCTAACGTCTTGGTCCACCCCCCGATCACCACGGTGGCCACGGCGTTGCCGGAGAAGTTGGTCAGCACGCGAGCTTCGGACATGAATTTGTCGATGCCGACGATCAGCCCAATGCCGTCGAGCAACTCCGGCCGGTGGCTCTGCAGACCCGCGGCCAGCGTCGCCAACCCGGCGCCGGTAACCCCGGCCGCGCCCTTGGAAGCGATGATCATGAACGCCAGCAGCGACAGCTGCTCCGAGAACGACAGCGGGTCACCCATCGCATCGGCGATGAACAGCGACGCCATGGTCAGGTAGATCGCAGTGCCATCCAGGTTGAACGAATAGCCGGTCGGCACCACGATGCCCACCGTCGTCTGCTGCACACCGGCGTGCTCGAGTTTGGCGATCAGCCGGGGCAGCGCCGACTCCGACGACGACGTCGCGACGATCAGCAGGTACTCGCGGGCCAGGTAGCGCACCAGCTTGAAGATCGACATCCCGGCAGCCGCCCGCAGCAGCGCCCCCAGCACGCCGAACACGAAGATGATGCAGGTCAGATAGAAGGCCAACATCAGCACGCCCAGCTGCACGACTGCGTCGAAACCGGTGTCGCCGACCACCTTCGCCATGGCGCCGAACGCGCCGATCGGTCCAGCCACAAAATGCCGGACAAGATGCGGAAGATCAGCGTCTGGATCAGCCTCACGCCGCGCACCAACGGCTCCCCGGACGGGCCCATCGCCTGAATCCCGAACCCGACCAGCAGCGCCACGAACAGGGTCTGCAGCACATTGCCCACGGTGAGCGAGGACAGCAGCGTGGTGGGGATGATGTTTTCGAAGAACTCCATCGTCCCGCCCCCGCTGTGTGCCTGCTCGGCCAGCTTGGCGCCCGCGCCGGAACCGTGCGGAATGTTGAGTCCCGTTCCAGGCTTGATCAGGTTGCCGACCAGCAGACCGATCGCCAGGGCAATGGTCGACATGACCAGGAAGTAGGCCATCGCCAACCCGCCGACCTTGCCCACCGACGCGGCCTTGCGGACCGATCCGATGCCCAGCACGATGGTGCAGAAGATGACCGGGCTGATCATCATCTTGATCAGGTTCACGAACAGCGTGCCGAGCACGCCCAGCGAGGACCCGAGGTGGGGCGCCAGCAAACCGACGACCACGCCGGCGACGACTCCGACGATGACCAGAATGTAGAGCCAATGCGTGCGGTCGCGTCGTTGCTTCTTCGGTTCCCTATCCGCGGGCGGCTCCGCCGCGGTGTCTGTCTGCTGCGTCATCGTGGGCTCCTCACGTCGTGAGATATTGAGATATACGGTAATCAAGAGTGAGACAGATCACACCTGGAAAGGTGTCCGCGCCTCGTCGACCACGATTCGCCCTCAGCGTCGATCGGCAAGCGCGCACGTCGAAATGGTTCGCCCGTACTCGCCCGGGCAGGCAGGCCAGCGTGCGGGGCCCCGGCCAGGCGCCGCCCAGCAGGTCCAGCCGAACGGTGTTGCCTGTCCTGCTACAGCCCAGTTGAGGGCTGGTCTTCCTGAGGTTCGGTGCTGCTGAACGCGATCCTGATGTCAGCCGCCACGATCTGGCGTATGACGACCGAGATGGAAAGGCCTTGAAATGACGACTGCACCGTATGAGCTTGTACCCGAACCAGGCGGCGTGCTGGCGCGGATCAATGCCCAAACAGTCTCGGCCGCGGACCGCGCCAATCCCAGGCAGCGACGCGCAACTTTCACCTAAACAATGCATGCCGTACCGGCTAGCAATTGATACGCAGTGGCGGCCGCGCGTACGGGTCGGCGCGGCAATCAAGTGCTTCACCTATCAACTGCTCGGGTGCGGCGTAGGACCCCAGCCCGCTGACCGGCGGGCTCCGCCCGCGGCGACGATCTGCTCAGCTCATCAAAAAAACGTGATCGCGTTCCATCACGGCTCGAAGCCGACGTGCCCGCCGGTCGTGGCCGACCACCACAGGCTCAGATGCCGCTGCCCCTTGTGTGAGGTGAACCGCCGTATCGGGCTGCACGACTCGAACGGTGTGGCCCACGCCTGCGACAGCGACACCCGCCGGTGCCCGAGGCCGTCGTCGGTGACGTAGCCGATCTCGAAGCCGCCAACACCGACCGGCTCAGCCGCCCGCCCCACCTCAGGGGGTAACGCAGTCACAGATCAACATTGTTCGCCGCGAGCGGTCCGAACCCCCCGGTAGCGACTCGCAACCTAAATCCGGACGTCGCAAGATCCGTCGCAACCTAAGTCCGGACGTCGCAACCTAAATCCGGACAGGACACCATTGTCTCGTCCAGGTGAAGATTGCGAGGAGTGCC
>JAVRPG010000136.1:0-3900 GCA_032162325.1 Mycobacterium sp.
CAATTACGAGGACGGCAAGGTCGCCGACACCAATGGCACCTGGGTGGCCGGCGACACGACACCTGCCGCGATGATCATGCCGGCCCAGCCGCGCGTCGGCAGCGTGTACCGGCCGGAGAACGCGCCAGGGATCGCGTTTGAGGAGGTGCGCATCGACAAGGTCGACCAGCAGATCGACGGTCCCAGCGGAAAGATCAGCGGCGCAATCGAAGTCAACGAGCTGCACATGGACGGCACGCGCGAGGCCAAAGTCTTCGCGCCAGGCTACGGGGAGTTCTCCACCGGCAGTCAGGGCGGCGACCTCGAGGCCGCATCGCTGGCGTCGCCGACCGACCGCCGCCAGGGTGCGGCGCCCGCTGAGTTCGCGGCGCTGTCCAAAGCGGTGGACGGGGTCTACACAGCGGACCCCAATCACCTGAAAGAGGCCGCCTCGGCCTTGGCTTCAGCGTGGGTGGCGGTGCGTGCCAAAGGAATTCCCGCGCAGACGGACACCCAGATGCAGGCGGACATCGGCGCGCTCAACGCCGCGATTGGTGAGCAGAACGCGGCGGCGGCGCAATCGGCGGCGTTGCGCATCGCGCAGAACGAACTCGACCTTCGGCTGCTGTACGAACCGATCATCGACGTCGACATGGCCCGGTTGAGGTTGTGGGCACGTCAGCTGCCGATCGACGTCGCGGCCGGGGACTCCGCGCTGATGCTTGCGAATGTGGCCGCGCTGGACCGAGTGTGGGAACGCACCCGTCATGGAGCCGACCCAGCGGCGCCGGTGGATGCTGCGCTGCAGGACCTGCGCAAGGCCGCGGACGCCGATGACCTGGCAGCGGTCGACCGTTCCGTAGGTGCGCTGAACCGGGCGGTCGGAGCCCTGCGCACCCGCTGACCGATTCCTTTTCCCGCCCCGCCCGGTCTACACAGACATGGACATAACGCTCAATGACGTCGCCCGCGAGGTGCTCGACGGGCCGCACATCGCGGCCATCGCCACGTCAAACGCCGACGGGCGGCCGCAATCGTCGGTGATCTTCGTCAAACGCGACGGCGACTCCGTGGTATTCAGCACCATCAAGGGCAGGCTGAAGACCCGCAACATGGCCCGCGACCCGCGGGTCAGCCTGCTGGTGATCGACAAGGAGAGGGGGCGCTACGTCGAGATCCGTGGCACGGTGGAGATCACCGAGGACCCCGAGAAGCGACTGCTCTATGAGATGTACGACCGCCACATGGGCGGCACGACGCCGCCGCCAGAGCCCGACGCGGAGCGGCTGATCGTGCGGATCACGCCGCAGAAGGTCTACCGGTTCCCCCCGGCCGCGGCATGAGCGAATTCGTCCGCGACACCGAGCCGTATCGACGCGAACTGATCGCGCACTGCTACCGCATGCTCGGGTCCGCGCACGACGCCGAGGACGTCGTGCAGGAAACCTATCTGCGGGCGTGGCGCGGCTACCGGGATTTCGAGAACCGCTCGTCGGTGCGGACATGGCTGTACCGCATCGCGACCAATGCGTGCCTGACGGCGCTTGCGCACGGAAACAGGCGCGTGCTGCCGTCGGGTCTGGGCACGCCGGCCGACGACCCGCACACCGAGCCGGTGCCGGCGCCAGACGCGTTGTGGCTGGAAGCGATTCCCGATGACTGGGTGACGGACGACCCGGCCGCGATCGTTACGTCGCGGGAGAGCCTGCGGTTGGCGTTGGTCGCCAGCCTGCAGCACCTTCCGGCCCAGCAGCGCGCGGTGCTTCTGCTGCGCGACGTGTTGGCGTTCCCCGCCGCGGATGTCGCAGCGGTGCTCGACATCAGCGTCGCCGCCGTGAAGAGCGCTCTGCAGCGGGCGCGCGCCCGGATGCAGGACGTCGCCCCGAGCGCCGATGAGGTCATCGAGCCGACGGAACCGCGGGCCCGCGAGCTGCTCGAGAAATACATGACCGCGTTCGAAAATGCCGACACCGCATTGCTGGAAGAGGCGCTGCGCCATGACGCCGCGCTGGAGATGGTCGGGTCGAGGACCTGGTTCGGCGGCCGCGCGACCTGCCTGCCCTACCTTGCCGGAGTGGTTGGCGTGCCGGGTGATTGGCGGATGGTGGCCGTCGCCGCCAACGGCCAGCCCGCCGCTGCGGCCTATCGTCGCGACGACGATGGGGTGCTGCGAGCGTTCGGGATCGCGGTGCTCGACGTGACCGCGACCGGGATCGCGCGCATCGTCGTGTTCGGCGATCCCGGCCTGGTCACGCTGTTCGGTTTGCCGCTGATCGATTCGCCTCTCGAAGTCACGAGCTAGCATCCGCACAACATTGTCGCTCGCTACGCGGGCAAAATGAACATAATGCCCGGGGCGCACGTCGTAGCTTCCGCTACCGCAGATCGTCGATGATCACGTCGCCGGTCTCGGAGTGGGCGGTGACGACGGCCGCCGCGTTCTCCCGGTTTGTCGTCTGCGGCACCCGCACCACCGTGTCGCCCCGCTCCGCGCCGGTGTCGGCGTTCACGATGTAGGGGCCACGTGCGGGCAGCGCGATGATGACGTCGCCGTCCTGGCTCATCGCGTCGACGGTGCGCGGCGCGGTCTCGCCGAAGTCGACCTTGATATCCCCAGTTTCGCTAGTGGCGCTGAATGATTCGGTGACCCTGATCGGGTCGCGCGTCACCACCTCGCCATCCACGTTGTGAATCTCGATGCGCCGGGCCGCGCCGCTGAGCACCACCGCCCCGGTGTCGGTGCGCGCGATCAGCTGGTCGATATCGGCCTGCGCCAGCACCACCCCGGTGTCCTGCTGGGCAGTGACCGTCAACTTGCGGGCGAGGTCGGGTGGCAGCACGAGCGTGATCTCTCCGGCCCGGCCCCACTGCAGGAATGCCGATGACTCGCCGTTGATCGTGACCCGCGCACCCGCCGGATCCGCGTTGACCACCAACGGGTTTGCGCCCGCACGGGTGGAGTTGACCATGCGCAGGTCTGCGCGCGGCTCGCGGGCCTCGCGGTCGGTGGTGATGCGAATCGCGATCGGCACGGAGCCAGTGTCGACGACCACGGACTTCATACCGGAGGGCAGCGGCTTGCTGTCGGTGACGACCCGGAAACTGGCGATGCCCCACGCCACCGTGCCCAGCGATGCGAGGGTCCCCACCACCAGCACCGCCGCGGCGGCGATGAGCGCGAGCCGGAACGCGGTGCGGCCGCCGGGGGAGAGCGGGGGCGGCGGGGTGGCCGGTGCCGGTGGTGGGGGAGCAGTGGTGGTCACGGTCAAAACCCTTTCAACGGTTCAGGATTCGAGGTAGCGAAGCACCGCCAGCACGCGGCGGTTCTCGCTCTCATCGGGAGCCAAGTCCAACTTGTTGAAGATCGATGCGATGTGCTTTTCGGCGGAGCCGACGGAAACGTGCAGCGCCGAGGCGATGGCCGAGTTCGTCTTACCCTCGGCCATCAGTTGCAGCACCTCGCGTTCGCGCGGTGTCAGCTCGTCGAGCACGTTGCGACGATGTGATCGCACCAGGATCTGCGACACGACCTCTGGATCGAGGACGGTGCCACCACCGCCGACCACTTCGACGGCGTCCAGGAACGCGGGGACATCTGCCACGCGGTCCTTCAGCAGGTAGCCGAATCCCTTGGTGTCCGAGGCGATCAGGTCAGCGGCGTACCGCTCCTCGACGTAGTGCGACAGGACCAGCACCGGCGACTCCGGATTCTGGCTGCGTAGCAGCGCCGCGGCGCGGATACCTTCGTCGGTGAAGGTCGGCGGCATCCGCACGTCGACGATTGCGAGGTCGGGGCGCTTCTCGTTGACAAGCCGCAGCAGGTTGGTCGCGTCGGGCACACCGGCGACCACCTCGTGGCCGGCGTCGGTGAGGATCCGCTCGATGCCCGCCCGCAGCAGCGCCGAGTCCTCGGCGATCACG
>JAVRPG010000137.1:0-4396 GCA_032162325.1 Mycobacterium sp.
CATTCTTCTTCCATAGTGGACCGTTCTCCTGGCGCGGAATTTTCATCTTCTGGCTGGCTCTGACTGCTTACAGTGTGTTCCTCGTCGTCATGGGATTGGTGTTACGCAAGGCCATCCGTGAATCGGCTGAGGAGTCTGCAGCGGACCCCGTGTCAGCGTGAGCTCGGGTCACCCATCGGCCGAGGCTGACCTGCCCGAGTTCCTGTGCCTAGACAACGATGAAGTCCAGCCCACCCAGGTAATCACGGCGTCGCGGAGCACTGATTCCATCGGACACGTTCCGGGGGAGGCCGGGTTGTGGATCTTCATCCTCGGCGACATGACCCTTTTCGGTGCAATCCTGCTGGTGTTGCTGTGGGAAAGGCGCTCCGACCGCGACGGATTTCACGAGGCGGCCTCCCAGCTGATCCAGCCCATCGGCGCAGTGAACACGCTGGTTCTGCTGCTGAGCTCATATCTGGTCGTTGCAGCGGTCATCGCCCACCGCCGGGACCAGCATGCCATCGGACGGCGACTGGTGATCGGCGCGATGGGATGCGCGCTGACCTTCGCCTGCCTAAAGGGAGTCGAGTATTTCATCGAGATCGCTGGCGGCCACATCCCTTCGGCTGGGCTGTTCTTCACGTTCTACTTCGTCCTCACCGGCCTGCACCTACTGCACGTCGTCGTCGGCGCGGCACTGTTGTCGGCGTGGACGGCAATGCTGAAGCGACGGCGGCCGTGGAACTCGATCCGCAGAACAGTCGAGAGCGTCGCAACCTACTGGCACATGGTGGATCTGCTGTGGATCGCGATCTTCACTCTCATGTACCTGGTGTGCGCCGAATGATCCCCGCCATACCCGTCCGAGTCACGGCTGTGTTCGCCGGTCTGGTCGTCGCCACGTGCGTTACCTGGTGGCTGGGTAGTGGAGGCTCGCATGGTCAGCGCAGCGCTTCGGTTGCCGTCACGCTGACCGTGGTGATCGCGTTCAGCAAGATCTATTTCGTGGGTGCGGATTTCATGGAACTCCGCGTTGCGCCTCGTGCTCTGCGGGCCGGGTTCGCCGCGTGGGTTGCGGTGGTGAGCGTGGCCGCCATCTTGCTCGTCGTGCTATGACTTTCGCACACGAGAAGCGGAGCGTTGACCGTTGCCCGGCGATGCCGCCGCGATATCGCGACCGATGATCTCTTTCATGATCTCGGTGGTTCCCCCGTAGATGGTCTGGATACGGGTGTCCACGTAAGCGCGTGCGACGGCGTACTCAGACATGTAGCCATATCCGCCGTGCAACTGCAGGCAGCGGTCGATGACGCGCTTCTGTAGTTCACTGAGGAACCATTTGCCCTTCGCCGCGTCGACGGGCGTCAGTTCGTCGGCGTTGAACGCCAAGACTGACTGATCGACATACGCCTGGGCGACGTCGATTTCGGTGGCCATCTCGGCGAGTTCGAAACGGATGTGCTGATTCTGGGTGAGCGGCCCGCCGAATGCGGTGCGCTGGCGGCAGTATTCAGCCGTGATCTGGTAGATGGCGCGGGTGGTGGCCATGGCTTTCGCCGTGACACCGAGCCGTTCCCTTGGCAGGTGACTCATCATGTACGGCAACCCAAGGCCTTCCTCACCGAGGAGGTTGGCTGCCGGGACGCGCGCATCGTTGAAGAACAGCTCGGAGGTGTCCTGGGCGGGCAGGCCGATCTTCTCCAGTTGACGACCGCGTTCGAAGCCAGGTGTGTCGCGCTCGACGGCGAAGAGGCTGAACGCGCGGGATCCGCCGTCAGGGTGGGTGCGCGCGGCGACCACGACGACGTCGGACATGATTCCGCTGGAGATGAAAGTCTTCTGCCCGTTGAGAATCCAGTGGTCGCCGTCGCGGCGGGCTGTGGTTCGAATGCCCTTGAGGTCGCTGCCGGCGCCCGGCTCGGTCATCGCCAGGGCTCCGATCAACTCGCCTGACGCGAAACCCGGCAGCCAGCGTTGCTTCTGCTCGTCGGTGGTCAGATCGAGCAGATAGTGCAGCACCAGATCGTCCTGCAAGCTGACCGTCAGCCCGAACGACAGTGCGTTGATGCGAGCGACTTCCTCGCACACCACCATCCGGAAGCGGTAGTCGGATTCGCCTGCGCCGCCGTACTGTTCGCCGATCTGCAGGGCGTAGATGCCCGCTTTGGCCGCCCTGGCGAACACCTCGCGGTCAATCCAATGCTGCCGGTCCCAATCGTCTTGATGCGGGGCCACTTCGCGCGCAAGGAACTCCCGCACGGTCTCACGGTAGGCCTCGTGGTCGGCGTCATAAAGCACGCGCTGCATGCTCTACAGCCTTTCGATGATGGTGACGTTGGCCTGGCCACCGCCCTCGCACATGGTCTGCAGTCCGTAACGGCCGCCGGTGCGTTCCAGCTCGTGCAGCAGGGAGGTCATCAAGCGGGCGCCGGTACAGCCGATGGGGTGACCCAGTGCGATGGCACCGCCGTTGGGGTTCACACGATCGGGGTCGGCGCCCAACTCAATGAGCCAGGCCAGGACGACGGGTGCGAACGCCTCATTGATCTCGACGACGTCGATGTCCTCGATCGACATACCGGCGCGCTTGAGAGCGTGCTGTGTCGCCGGGATCGGCGCGGTCAGCATCATCACCGGGTCGGCACCGCGCACCGACATGTGGTGAATGCGGGCGCGCGGGGTCAGCCCGAACCGGTCGACGGCGTTCTGCGACGCGACCAACAGTGCCGCGGCTCCATCGGAGATCTGGCTGGCCACCGCCGCGGTGAGCACACCGTCCGGGGTTAGCGTCTGAAGCGTGGCCATCTTCTCCATCGAGGTGTTGGGCCGTGGGCCCTCGTCGACTGAAATGCCTGCGAACGGCGAGATCTCACGAGTAAAACGGCCTTCGGCGATCGCGGCGAGTGCCCGCTCGTGACTGGTGAGCGCGAACCGTTCGTTGTCCTCGCGGCTGAGGCTCCAGTGGCTGGCGAGCATCTCTGCGCCGCGGAACTGTGAGATCTCCTGGTCGCCGTAGCGTGCCGCCCAGCCCCGGGATCCGGTCCACGGGTCCGTCGATCCGAACGGCTCGCCGGCGGCGAATGCCGACAGGATCGGGAACTGACTCATCTTCTGGACCCCGCCTGCCACGATCAGGTCGGACGTGCCGCTCATGACAGCCTGTGCAGCGAAATGCACTGCCTGCTGGGCAGATCCGCACTGCCGGTCGATAGTGACACCGGGTACCGATTCCGGCAGACCGGCCGCTAAGGCGGCTGTCCTCGCGATATCGCCGGCTTGCGATCCGATGTTGTCCAGGCAGCCGAGGATGACGTCGTCGATGGCCGCCGGATCGATGTCGTGGCGACCGACGACAGTGCTGATCACGTGGCCGGCCATGTCGGCCGGGTGTTCGGCGGCGAATCCGCCGTTGCGCTTGCCGACCGCGGTGCGAACGGCGTCGACGAGGAACGCTTCAGTCATGGAGATAATTTAACATAGACTCAAAAATAGTCCCATGAGGGTCGGTCAGGTCACACCGTGACGTCGGTGAGCAGGCCGCGACGCGGGTGCCGCAGCCGACTGCGCCTGGGTTGCACCTCGAGGTCCCTCGTCCGGTCCGATGCCGGCCCGGACGAGTGTCTGCGCGGCCGCGACGATCGCGTCCAGGGGTGCGCGTCGGGGATCCCACCATTCGGCTGTCCAGTTGAGTGCGCCGAGGACCAACAACTGGGCGATCCGCGGATCGAGGTCGGAGCGGATCTGGTCGTGGGCAACAGCGTTCTCGAAAAGTCTCCGCCAGATCGCGCCGTAGCCGGCCTCTTCGGTGAGCTGCCGCGTCCGGAGTCGATCGGGGATTTGGCCGGAGTTTCGGATGGATGCCGTTGTGTAGTCGGAGATTTCAAGCTCATGACGCAAGTGCGCTTCCACTGCGGCCAGGATACGGTCCAGCGGCGACGTCTCGGGGGGCAACGTGTCCAGGACTGCCTGCAGGTGGGTCCGCATGTCGGCCAGTCCGCAGGCCATGACCTCCTCGATGAGCTCGTCTCGCGACGAGAAGTAGTAGTAGATCGCGGGCGCGCGGATGTCGGCGCACTCAGCGACATCGGATAGCCGGGTGCCGGCGTAGCCCTTGACGCTCAGCACGTGTGCCGTGGCATCGAGAATCCTTACCCGGGTGCGCGCGTATTTCGATGCTCGGGCCTTGTCATCCTTCGGGCCATCGGCGACGGAGGCGCGATGGCCGACGACCTGCGGTCGAGGCTTTTTAACTGTCATTCAAGGCCCAGGACGAACTAGTGCGGCAGCAGCGGGGACGGGTAGGGGACGCAGTCGCATCGAGTCTCGCTCCTTCGGCATCTTTTCAGGGTCGGATGATCAGCACATCGATACTCGCCGCGCTCGAAAGTGAACGCCCTGACCTCAGGGCATGGTG
>JAVRPG010000138.1:0-6661 GCA_032162325.1 Mycobacterium sp.
TCGCCGTCTACGAGGAAGAGCGCGAACGATGGTTGGAGAACCAGAACAGCATCCGCGCGTTGCGAGTCCGAGAGGTCGTGGCCGGGAAGGCGAAAGTCGACGTCGACGCGACGAGTGATTCGATCCGTTATCCATTGCGGTGGCACCATCTCGCGGTCGTGATGTGGTACTCGGACGAGGGCGCCGGAGGTGACGAACTCGCCCGGCTGCAGCGCTTCCTTCGTGAGCTTGGCCAGACCACCGACGTGGGCTCGAACCCCCTGTTCGCGGCCGCGGACCAAACGACCGGATGGGGATGGCTTCCGTACCGTTCGGCGCCGCCGAACGCTGTCGAGGCGGTCCGTCAGTTCACGGGGGAGCGCGCCGACCCGCCGAGCGTGGCAATTGGCACGGTTGCCTCCGGAGTCGACGGATTCCGCCGGTCGTATCGCGAAGCGCAGGCGGCTAGAGCGGTCGCGGTCGCCGGCGGTGCGGACGGGGCGACCGTGATCGCCGCATCGGATCCCGGTTTGGCGGCGGCCGCGCTGCTCGGTGGCGACATCGGTGCAGCCCGGGTCTGGGTGACCGACGTGCTTGGTGAGTTGTCGGTTGACACCGAGAACGACGCCCGCCTGCGCGAGACGCTTAGGATCTTCCTTCGCTGCGGGTCGAGCTACAAACAGGCGGCCGAAGAGCTGGACCTGCACTTCAACACCGTGAAATACCGGATCGGCCGGGCGGTCGCCAGGCGGGGCAGCCCGATCGAGCACGACCGTCTCGACGTCGAGCTCGCCCTGCTGGCCTGCCAGTGGTACGGCACCGCTGTGCTCCAATCGGACGGCCCTTAGCCCGGTCGACGCGGTCATCTCGGGCCCACAATGATCGCAGCGGTTTTCGTCGTCGGAGGACAATGGCGATGAGGCTGTTGGAATCTAGCCTTACCCGCATGCATGGCCACGTGGTGCAACAGCAGGTCGCGGAGATCGCAGAAGCGCTCTATCGGCGAACCGATGAGCTGGCACCGGTGCTTGCCCGTGCGATCATCCGGGAAGTGAGGCTCTACCAGACGACGACACCGGTGCCCTTCGAGGTCATCGCCGGTGCGTGCGCCGCGAACATGCGGCCCATTTTTAGTGCGATCGCTGACGATTCGGCGTTCGACCCAACCGCCGCGGCGGAGCTGGGAATTCAGCGCGCCGGGGATGGTGTGCCGCTCACGTCGTTGATGGAGGCATACCGCGTCGGATTCCGTTGCGTATGGGAAGCGGTGATGACGGAATCCGGGACGCGCGATCACGTCAACGGCGACGCAATACGCGCACTGACCGCGAAAGTCTCTGCTGCCCAAGATATTTACACCGACGCGATGGCCACCGCATATCGGGAGGAGAAGGCGCGCCGGGTGTTCAGCGATGAGTCCGAGCGCTCGGCTCTCATCGACTCGGTCCTGCGCGGACGGCTGTTCGAACAGTGGAGCATTTGGGAAGCGGCCGACTACCTCCGGTTGCCCACCGAGGGACCCTATGTCGTCATCGCCGCCGAAATCGCCGAGCTCGGCATGGAGGCCCTGCCGGAAGTCGAGTCGAAGCTGCGGAGCTTGGATGTGTTCTCCGCGTGGCGGATGCTTCCGGATCTGCAGGTCGGGATCGTGCACGTCAAGACGGACAAACATCTTGCGAGTGTGTTGGCGCTCGTGTCCCGCACAGCGACGACGCGGATCGGGGTGAGCGCGCGCTTCGACGACCTGCGCGAGACCGCCCAAGCGCTTCGATGCGCCAGGATCACCCTGCGCGGCAGGCCGGACCCGGGACTGCGTGTGACACAGTTTGACGGCTCGATAATGGCCACTGCCGCCGTCAGTGCGCCAGAGGTGATGGTCAAACTCGTGACGCCAACGATCGAGTGCTTCGCCGAACTTGCTCATAATGAGCGTGACATTCTCTTCGACACCTTCAGGGTCTGGGTGGAGAACGACGGATCACTGCGCGTGGTAGGCGAATTGCTGTTCTGTCACCCCAACACCGTGCGGTATCGGTTACATCGGATTGAGCAGCGTACTGGTCGCTCGCTATCGCGTCCGCGCGATGTCGCGGAGCTCTGCTTGGCATTTGAAGTCCACCGCCGTCTCATGTGGCAGACGCAGGACCGTGATCAGCAGACGCCGGACCCATGACACGCCTATGCAGTTCGGCTGTGAGTCTGTGGATTTCCCGAGTCAGCTCGGTGTTCGTCTTGAGCTCCAGTTCCTCTGCCTGGTAGTCGTGATCGGCCTTCGCCTGTTGGAACGCGGACTGCCGGTTCTGGCCGATCATCACGAAGGTCGACAGGAAGATCGCCTCGAGCGAGACCACCAGGGTCAACGTCGGCCACGGACTGTGCTCGAAGAACAACATCCACACCGCGAACAACGCCGCATGGATCCACACGAAGCTCATGGATCCCGCGAATGCCGTGATCTGGTCGGCAATTCGCAGCTGGAAACTCGCGTTGCGTTTGCGCGCCTCGTCGATCACCGCCGGGTGATGTATATCGGTGCCCTTGAGGAGCCGACGAGGAATCAACCGGCGAAGTTCTGCATGCCACGCGGTCATGGGCGAATCAGTCACCTCATGCGCTCCCGTGCTGTCCGTCGACTGCGGAAACATTATGGCCAACTTTGCGTACGGCGAAGGCGGACGCGATCTGGCCAACGCCGTGGATGAGCGCGCCTGCGGCGACCCACGACACCAGCACGGTGACCGACACGTTCCACGAGCCGGCGGCCCAGAAACCGATCGCCAATTCCGCGAGACCGACGAGCAGCAGTACCCACCATCCCGGGGCTCGGCTCGCCGCGAATGCCATTGCGATGTCGAACGATCCACGGAATATGAAATAGAAGCTCATGATGGCCGCCAGGCCGACAAACGTGTCGTCGGGCCGGATGAACGCGAAGACGCCGACGACGACGAATAGCACCGCCAGCAGCCAGTGCACAATGCGCCAACCCGTCGATGAGACGGCGCCGACCATTACCTCATTCGCTGCCGCCAGGAAGCTGAAGAATCCGAAAAGCGTGGCGATAGCGGCCACCGTCGCGTAATCGAACCGCAGGATCACCACCGCGATCACGATCCACGCCACGCCGGCGACAAGCAGCAACCACCAGTTCTTCGTCGTGGAGACGACGTCGTCGAGGATGGGATGAAATATGCCCGATCGTGTCATCGGGGCCTGACGGGTCTCTGTCATTTCCACTTCCAGTGATTCGGTGTCAACGATTCGCGCGAGGACAGCCGCGCGAACTGGCGGAATTCATTGTTGCGCCCCCCGGGATCCGCGCGTTTGTTTCTGGATACAACATCACCGGGGCCGCGGTGTTCTGCGTAACAACGACAGGGCGGCCCGCAGTCGAGACGATTGAACTATCACCCAAGCGGGGCGGATGGAGCTGCAATGTCGAATCTCGCTCTCAATCTTGTTGCCAGCGCCGCGCGTATCCCTGAGCGGCCTGCGGCAATCACCGATGAGCGCGCGATGACCTATGCGGAATTGGAGACCGCTTCGGCCCGGCTGGCCACGCTGCTCGAGGGCGAGGGGATTGGTGCAGGGGATCGGGTCGGGGTGATGCTGCCGAACATCGCCGCAGCACCGATCGCCTACTATGGCATCTGGCGGCTGGGCGCCATCGTGGTGCCGATGAACCCGCTGATGCAGGGCCGCGAGGTGCAGTTCTACCTTTCGAACACCGGCGCCAAGGCGCTGATCGGTAGCCCGGGATTTGCCGGCGCGGCGACCGACGGCGCGGAAGGCGCCGACGCGAAGTTGTGGCTCGTCGACGACGCCGAGCTGGCACGGTTGACGGGTGGTCTGCCGGAGTACGGCGAGCCGGTCCTGCGCGATGCGTCCGACACCGCCGTCGTGCTGCACACGTCGGGAACCACCGGCACGCCCAAGGGCGCCGAGCTGACCCACGGAAGCCTGGGGAGCAACCGGGACGTGATCGTGCGACACCTGCTGATGCTGACGGACGACGATGTCGTGCTCGCCTGCTTGCCGTTGTTTCATGTGTTCGGGATGACGTGCGCGATGAACGCCGCGATCGCCGCCGGTGCGGGCCTTTCGCTGGTGGCGCGCTTCGACCCGGCGAAGGCGATCGAGCGAATCCGGCGCGACCGCGTCACGGTGCTGGAGGCGGTCCCCACCATGTACAGCGCGCTGCTGTCGGTTGCCGATCAGTTCCCGCAGGAGGCGACGGCGACACTGCGCACGTGCGTCTCCGGCGGCGCGGCGCTACCCGTCGCGGTACTCAGCGATTTCGAGAAGACTTTCGACGCGACGATCCTGGAGGGCTACGGCCTCTCCGAAACGTCGCCCGCCGTGACGTTCAATCACCCTGACGCCGAACGCCGCCCGGGATCGATCGGCACCCCGATCGAGGGCGTACAGGTACGCCTCGTCGGTGAGGACGGGAGCCCGGTGCCGAGGGGAACGCCGGGGGAGATTCAGGTCAAGGGCCCGAATGTGATGAAGGGGTATTGGAATCTGCCCGACGCCACCGACGAGGCGATCAAGGATGGCTGGTTCTCCACGGGCGATATCGCCGTCGTCGACTCCGACGGGTACTACTACGTCGTCGACCGCAAGAAAGACCTGATCATTCGTGGCGGGTATAACGTCTACCCTCGAGAGGTCGAAGAGGCGCTGCACGAGCATCCCGCGGTGGCCGCGGTTGTTGTCATCGGCATTCCCCACGAGTCACTGGGTGAGGAAGTCGGCGCAGCGGTGGTTCTGAAGGCCGGCGCATCGGCCGAACTTGACGAACTGCGGCAATTCGTCAAGGGCCGTGTCGCCGCGTACAAGTACCCACGCCGGATCTGGTTCGTCGACACCCTCCCGACCGGCCCGACGGGCAAGCTTTTGCGCCGTGAAGTGAAACCGCCGCCCGAGGAGGGATAACACGTGGTAGCCACAACCAGAGCAAGCGCCGACGAGCTTGCGGCGCCGCTGGATCTGCTGTTGACGAGTTCGGCGGTCGGTATGGCGGATCGGTTGATGCCCAACGTGGCGTGGAGCAGATTCGCGCTCAACCTCGCCAAGCAACCCCGCACGGTGGCGTCGCGCGCAGCGTCGCTCGGTCGGGAACTGGTCGCGATTGCCGAAGGCCGTTCGGAGCTGGCCCCTGCGAAGGGCGACAAGAGATTCGCGGACCCGGCATGGCGGGGCAATCCACTGCTCCACCGCACGATGCAGGCCTATCTGGCGACGAACAGCACTGTGGATCAACTCTTTTCGGACGCGAACCTCGACTGGCGTGACGCCGAACGGATTCGATTCGTGTTGGATTTCCTGACCGAAGGACTCGCGCCGAGCAACAACCCGGTGCTGAACCCGTTGGGGTGGAAGGCGCTCATCGACACCGGTGGACTCAGCGCTGTGCGAGGGTTGCGCCACTTCGTCGACGACATGATATCGGCGCCACGGGTTCCGTCGATGGTGGATCCCGACGCGTTCACGTTGGGCAAGGACATCGCCGCGACCGCAGGTTCGGTGGTCTTCCGATGCGAGGAATTCGAACTGATCCAGTACGCCCCGCAGACCGACAAGGTCTTCTCGGCGCCGTTGCTGATGGTGCCACCGGTGATCAACAAGTTCTACATCATGGATATCTCGCCAGGGCGTAGCATGATCGAGTACTTTCTGCGCCAGGGTATCCAGGTCTTCGCGATCTCGTGGCGCAATCCCACTGAGGAACAGAAGAATTGGGGTTTCGACACGTATGGCCAGGCAATCCTGAACGCTTTGGAGGCCGTCGAGAAGATCACTCAGACAGATCGCACGCATCTGCAGGCATCCTGTTCCGGCGGGATACTCGCGGCGATGACGGCCGCGCATCTCAACGCAACCGGGGAGGGCCACCGTCTCGCCGGGTTGACACTCATGGTCACAGTGCTCGACCAGAGGAAGGCCGGGTTCGCTGCCGCGGTCATCGACGAGGAAGCCGCCAACATCGCCATCGCCTTGTCCGCGCGCAAGGGATATCTGGACGGCCGATCGCTTGCGGAGGTGTTCGCTTGGTTGCGGCCAACGGACCTGGTATGGCGCTACTGGGTGAACAACTATGTCGAGGGCAAGTCGCCCGCGGCCTTCGACGTCCTGTACTGGAACGCCGACACCACACGGATGGCCGCTGCGCTGCATCGGGACATGGTGACGATGGGTGTGCACAATTCGCTTGCCACACCGGGGGCCGTAAGCATGCTGGGCACGCCCGTTGACCTCAACCAATTGACCACGGACGCCTACGTTGTCGCGGGGATAGCCGACCACATATCGCCGTGGCAAGCCTGTTATCGCAGTGCCCGCCTGCTGGGAATCAAGAACCTGCGCTTCGTGCTGTCCTCCAGCGGACACATCGCGTCGCTGGTCAACCCGCCGGGCAACCCCAAGGCGAACTTCCGGACCGCAGCGGTGGACGAGCCCGATCCGGCTTTCTGGCTGGAATCGGCCGAACCGCACGCGGATTCCTGGTGGCCGGACTTCGTCGCCTGGATCGGCGAACGCAGTGGCGAGAAGAAGGATGCGCCGGTGCCGCTCGGCGGTGCGGGCATGGCGCCACTGGAGCCGGCTCCCGGTTCCTACGTGCTTCAACGCTGAACATCGAGAGGGCTTGTATGACTACCGTTTTAGAAGAGCCGGCCGA
>JAVRPG010000139.1:0-3862 GCA_032162325.1 Mycobacterium sp.
CCCGGGCGAGGTTGTCGGGCGTGGCGCGATCGGCGAGTGTGTCGGTCTCCCGCGACTTGGAGATATCCCAGTTCTGGCAGAACTTGCACGCGAGGTTGCAGCCGGCAGTGCCGAACGACAGCACCGCCGAGCCCGGCAGGAAGTGGTTGAGCGGCTTCTTTTCGACAGGGTCGACGCAGAACCCGCTGGACCGGCCGTAGCTGGTGAGCACGATCTGGTCGTCGACGCGGGCACGGACGAAGCACAGGCCGCGTTGGCCCTCACGCAGTTTGCAACCGCGCGGACACACATCGCACTGGATCCGGCCGTCATCGAGACGGTGCCAATGGCTGGTGTGGACGGTGAACGGGTCGAAGGTCATGACGTCCTCCGACCGCCAGGCTACCCGCCGTTGAGTCTGTCGAGAACGGCTTCGTGCAGTAGCCCGTTGGTGGCCACGACGTTGCCTCCATGAGGACCCTCGCGGCCGCTGAGGCTGGTGAACGCCCCGCCCGCCTCACGCACCACGATGTCGAGTGCGGCGAGGTCCCACACAGACACCTCGGGTTCGGCGGCGATGTCGACGGCGCCTTCGGCGAGCAGGCAGTAGGACAGGAAGTCGCCATAGCCGCGTACCCGCCAGACCGCGTCGGTGAGTTCGATGAAGCGGTCGCGCAGACCGAGCCTGGCCCAGCCCGAGAGGCTGGAGAACGACAGACTCGCCGACTCGAGGTCGGCAACCGAGGACACCGACACCCGTCGTGGCGGACCGCCTGCGAAGGACGCGAAGGCGCCCTCGCCCGCGCCGGCCCACCAACGGCGTTGCAGCGCAGGCGCACTCGCCACGCCGGCGACCGGAACCCCGTCGTGCAACAGCGCGATCAGGGTAGCCCACACCGGCACGCCACGCACGAAGTTCTTGGTGCCGTCGATCGGGTCGATCACCCACTGCCTGCCCGCGAAGGTCGCTGTTCCGCCGAACTCCTCACCGAGCACAGGATCATCGGGCCGCTGCTGCGACAGGGTGTCGCGCAATGCCCCCTCCACCGAGCGGTCCGCGTCGGTGACCGGCGTCAGGTCAGGCTTGGTGTCGATGCGAAGGTCCAGCGCGCCGAACCGTTCCATCGTCAACAGGTCCGCCTGGTCGGCCAACCGCTGGGCAAGCGCGACATCATCTCGGACCGCCGTCATGGCAGCAGTCCTACCATGATCGTGTGTGGGAATTCGCCATGGTGCTGCTGTTGCTCGGGGCGTTGGCGATCCTGGCAGCACCGTGGATCAGGAGACGCCGCGGTATCGGCACCGACTGGATGCAGGGCCAATTGCTGGTCACCGGCGTGAGCCCGCGCCCAGACGCCGCCGGTGAACAGTTCGTCACGGTGACCGGGGTGATCAACGGACCGACGGTCAATGAGCACGTCGTCTACCAACGCCTTGCCGTCGACGTCGACCAATGGCCGACGATGGGGCAGTTGTTTTCGGTCGTGTACTCGCCGAAGAATCCGGACAACTGGGCATTCTCCCAGGAAGGTCCTCCGCCGCCGAGGAGTGCGGGTAACCCCAACACGTGGGCTTAGCCGCCTGGCTCAGCCGTGGCCGATACGCAGCAGTTCGGCGACGCTGGTCAGCTTGACCCGAGGGCGGCCGTGCGGCTGACCCGATGAGCGCTCGTAGTCGTCGATCAGCTTCCAGTGGTCGTCGGTGACGAGCTTGGGTTGCCGCGAAAGCAGCCACGTCACCAGTTCGTCGGAGTGGTCGGCGCCAACGTCGGTCAGGTCCGCTCCCGACAGGTCCGACAGCACCGTGTCGACGGTTTCCTGCGAGTCCTTCTTATTTGTTCCGATCACCCCGGTCGGTCCTCGTTTGATCCAGCCGACGACGTACTCGTTGCGGCTGCCGTCGATACGACCGTCGGTGTGGGGGATCGTGCCGTTGCGGTCGTCGAACGGCAGCCCGGGCGTTGGCACGCCTCGGTAGCCGACGGCGCGCACCACCAACTGCGCAGGTACCTCCTCGCGTTCCCCGGTGTCCTTGGCGGCGATGCGTCCGTTGTCATCGACCAATTCGTTGCGGCCCAACACGATCGACTCGACCCGCCCGTCACCCTTGATCTCGATCGGCGACGTGCGGAACCGGAACACGATCCGGCGCTTTGCGCCGCGCGGTTCGCGTTCGGCGTACCCGCGCAACGCCTTGATGTTGTTGCGCACCGTCTTGCCCGCGCTCTCCAAGTCCTCGTCGGAGATGTCGGCGAAATCGGCAGGGTCGACGATCACGTCGACGTCGGCGAGGCCCTCCAGGTCGCCGAGTTCGCGCAGCTCCAGCGTGGTGAACGGAGCCTGCAGAGGACCGCGCCTGCCGACGATGAGCACCTCCTCGACCCCGCGGTCGTGCAGCGACTTCAGCGCGTGGTCGGCGATGTCGGTCGTGGCGAGCACGTCGGGATCGGTGACCAGGATGCGCGCCACGTCCAGCGCGACGTTGCCGTTGCCGACCACAATGGCCCGCCCGGTCGACAGGTCGGGCGCCATCTCCTCGAAGTGCGGGTGCGCGTTGTACCAGCCGACGAAGTCGACGGCCGCGACACTGCCGGGCAGGTCCTCGCCCGGAATCCCCAGCGACCGGTCGGACTGCGCGCCGACGGCGTAGATCACCGCGTCGTAGCGCTCGGCCAGCTCGGCGGCATGCACATGGTCGCCGACCACGATGTTTCCGAAGAACCGGAACCGCGGATCCAGTGCCGTCTTCTCGAACTGGGCGCTGATCGACTTGATCTTCGGATGGTCCGGCGCCACGCCGGAGCGCACCAGGCCCCACGGTGTGGGCAGCATCTCCAGCATGTCAACGCGGACGTCGGCGTCGTCGGTTGCATCGGCGAACTTCAGCAGCGAGGCCGCGGCGAAGTAACCCGAGGGGCCTGAACCGACGATTGCCACATGGTACGGGCGCATATATTGAGCCTTCTGTTTCTGCCCGGCCACGCGCAGGGGGCTGTCGCGGCGTAGCCAAGCTGGTTACCGGTCCGATGCTAATAGGGTCTCGAACCCTGCCGCCGGTAACGTGAAGTCCCGTGGATCCCGACCGTCTAGCCGAAATCGCCGCCCTCGACTCCACCCTGACCACGGTGGAGCGGGTGCTCGATGTCGAGGGGCTTCGCGGTCGCATCGAAAAGCTGGAGCACGAGGCCTCCGACCCCAATCTCTGGGACAACCAGGCCCGGGCCCAGCGCGTCACCAGCGAGCTCTCCCACACCCAGGGCGAGCTTCGCCGTGTCGAGGAGCTTCGCCAGCGTCTCGACGACCTTCCAGTCATGTATGAACTGGCCAGCGAGGAAGAAGGGGCAGAAGGCGACAAAGCGACCGCCGAGGCCGACGCCGAGTACAAGAAGCTGCACGAGGACATCGCAGCGATGGAGGTCCGCACGCTGCTCGGCGGCGAATACGACGAACGCGAGGCGCTGGTAAACATCCGCTCCGGCGCCGGCGGCGTCGATGCCGCGGACTGGGCCGAAATGCTGATGCGGATGTACATCCGCTGGGCGGAGAAGCACAGCTATCCCGTCGAGGTGTTCGACACCTCCTACGCCGAAGAGGCCGGCATCAAGAGCGCGACGTTCGCGGTGCACGCGCCGTTCGCGTACGGCACCTTGTCGGTGGAGCAGGGCACGCACCGGCTGGTGCGAATCAGCCCATTCGACAACCAGGGCCGGCGCCAGACATCGTTCGCCGAAGTCGAAGTGTTGCCTGTCACCGAGACCACCGATCACATCGACATTCCCGAGACTGATGTGCGTGTCGACGTGTACCGGTCCAGCGGGCCTGGCGGCCAATCGGTGAACACCACTGACTCAGCGGTTCGACTCACCCACATCCCGACGGGTATC
>JAVRPG010000140.1:0-5652 GCA_032162325.1 Mycobacterium sp.
ATGCCGCCCAGTTCTCCGCCCGTCGACGCGTCTCGGGCATGTGCTCGATCGCCGAGCTGACTCCGTTGACGGCATCGGAAATCGCTTGGGCGCTCGTCGAGATCGTCGACGCCGAGGTCATCAACGATCCCGGATCCCAGCCTTGAAGTCGGGGACGAGAGGGCAGCACTGTCAGAAGAGCCCGTCGAAGGTGCCGGCCAGGGCGTCATCGGTGACCTCAAATCGGTCGCCTGCGCCGCGGACGGCCACTCCCATGTCGTTGACGCTCTTGGCCAGCTTCTCGACTGTTTGGGCGAGGTGGCGACCGACCAGTCGCACGGCCCATTGGGCCGTCGAGCCTGGCAGTCCGTCGGCGGCGGTCTCCGTCTTGTGCCCGATATCGGCCGTACGGATCGACGCCGACGCGGCGTCCACCTGCGCTGCGAAGCTACGCAGGATCTGCGGATCTACCAGCATCGAGCCACTCCCCCAAGGACGCGTGTCCGCAGCGGTGTCACGTTCGGGCCGCGCGGACAATTGGTCGTTACCGAGGCTAACATCGGGCCGGCGCTTGTTCGGACGGCAATTTGATGCGGCTCCAACGCGGCCACGCGTGCCTTGGTCAGTCGGCCGAACCGGGGTGGTTCGATGATGACTATGCAGATCTTGGGTTCGGTGGTGGTCGCAACAATTCTCGTCTCGGCAGCCGCCTGCTCGACGAGCAACGACGGGGGCGACACCCCCACGCCCCACACACCGTCACCGACGCCGACCATGGTGAGCAAGGCCTTCGACACGGACCTGACCACGGCCGGAATCCCCCAGGAAGCCCATCTGACACTCGAGTCGTGGGCGATGTCAGCCTGTCAGCTCCTCCCGAAGATGGGGATGAGCGACCGGGAGGTGATCGCCAACTTGCCCAGCGATGTCGTGCCCAATGGCGTGACCGTGACCCCAGAGCAAGCCGCTCAGGTGTGGGCCAGCGCGAAGGTGAATATCTGCGGACTGCCGAAGACGACAGTGTTGCCTCCGGGCTGAATACGACGTCGGGTCGCGATCGACCCGCAGAGGCGGCGAAGACCGCAAAATTGGTCGCAGCGACGTTGCGTGTCTATCGTCAGGGGTGAGCATCGACGAGCAAGAAGCAGCGCCAGCCAGCGAATCGGACGACCTGATCGAGGACAGCCCCGAACCGCCGGGCGACGAGACGACCGTTCCAGGACCGTGGCGAGCGTCCGACGGAACACCCGTTCCCTTCCCGGAGGCGAAGGCTGAGTGGGCCCGAGTCGCCCACGACGTCCTCGTGCAGACCGCGAAGCGTTACAACGACTACGTCACCTACGCCGAGCTTGCGAGCCGCGTCTTGGACGAGTCGGGCATCCAGTACCGCCCGCATCAACGCAACTGGATCGGCAAGATTGTGGGTGTGGTCGCCGAACGGAATGCGGCAGAAGGCGGACCGCCGCTGACGGCTCTGTGCGTGTCGAGCGGTGACGAAAAGGTCGGCGCGGGTTACGCATACGTGTTGAAGCTGATGGGTCAGCCGAAGCCAACGGACTTGCAGCCACACGCTGCTGAGTCGAGGCTGGAGTGCTACCGCTTTCATGGTGCCGATCTGCCCCCCGGTGGCGGTGAACCCACCCCGACGCGCGCGGTGGCGGCGAAACGCGCAAGGACTGAGCCGCCGGTGGAGAGACCGGTCGTGCTCTGCCCGGTGCACTTCAGTCAACTTCCGTTGAGCGGGCAGTGCGACCTGTGTGATTAGGCGGTTCTGGCGGGCTTAACCGATCTTCCCCGCCGACGAGTTCGTTCATTGGGCGTACCCGAGGGTCGCGATGAAGCGCCCATCGCGGTGCGTTGACCAATGCGGGCGGTCGACGCGGCAGAATCGTTGCGGCGCTTGAGAAATGAACTCCGGTCCGTTGTGCGTGTTTCCGCCAGATGTACCGCATCTGCCTCCAAATAAGCACGTCGAGGTCAGTTTGCCCAGACCCACGTGGTAGACGGATTAGTGCATCAGGACAGCCCGCCATTGCGAAGGGCGGACCCGGGCCCATTGCGCCGGATCGGAGCTGGTGATTCTCAAGCGCCAGGCCGTGGATTATTCGCTCAAGCTGGTGGACTGTTGCCTTTAGGGCGGTGACATCGGCGGTCAACGTCTTCACCCGCTGCTCGGCTTTCACCTTCTCGCCGTGCAGTGCATGCGCTACGGGCGGGTCTGAGTCGGTGCTGGCGATACGTGCCCGGAACTCTTCTTGGAGATCGGTGTGACGGTGAGTGAGGAGCCATCTCTGATGCGGGCTTCCTTCGCTAGCCCCTTGATCGTGAGCTTGCCGTCTGAGTGCAAGGGTTTGCCGTCGAGTAGCCGGTCCATCGCTTCGCGTATCTTGCGGCGTTCGACAACGTCGGCGGTAGTTCCGGCGGTCATGAAGTATCCACGGTGTTGTCGTGCTTGTCGGCGATCTGTTGGAGGTTAATGACGCGCTGCAGTCGGTTTCGCAGTGGCTGTGGTGTCACCGGAGAAGCGATTTCTGCTTCGTGTCGAGCGATCGCGTCGGCGACCTGTTCGATGTTGGTGTCTGTGCGGGCGATGTTTCCGCAGTTCGGCTGGCATCTGGTGATATCGGGTGATTCGTGGATCGCGACACCGGCCTGACGGTCAGGGTGGCAGAGCGCTTTTGCTTGGTCGTAGCAGCAGGTAACGGCCTGCTGGGGGATGTCGTAGACGCGTAGTTGTGGGTTCGCGCGCAGGGCGGCCGCTTGCCGATTGGAGAGGTAGCGTCCGCCGAACTGCCGTTTGAACAGTTGGACGGCGTCGGCATATCGTGTCGCTGCCGGACCGCTTACTTTCTCGCCGTCTTCCAGCCGAGTGTGTGCCTCTTCAAGGTATTCGGCTCTGGCGAGTGCCTCCTCCATGGGGAGGACGTCGCGGAGTCCACTGGCGACCCGCGACCCGTAGCCATCGGTCGTGTGGCCGCGTAGGTGGCCGTACTGGAGTCCGAGAGCGACACGGCCTCCCGGCTTGCGGTAGATGAACCAGGCGAGGGTCCGCCTTCTTTCGGCACTCGCTGTGTGCGTTTCGATCTGTGTGGCGATTGGACGGAGGCTTCGATGGTGAGGACGTTCGCGATCGAGGTGGCCTCCTCGTGTAGCGTTTCGCGGCGTGCGGTGTGCTGGAATCACATCTGCTGGGGCGTGCGGTCGGCCGGATTCCTCAACTGCATGGCCGGTCGAAAAGTGAGCACCCTTCAACGATTGGAGGTCGCCAGCGCCGGCGAAGTCTACTTTTCCCCGGCGCGTCACGTGCTCATCTACCCCGGGCCCGCCAAGGTGCTGGAGTTGAATCCAGCGTTCGCGCTGCAGCAGTGCATGGACGCTATGCAGCGAGCTGCAAATAAGGCGGCCGTCACAAGGGAGCACGACAGGTAGGTTATGTTGGCTATTCGGAGGGAGGGCAGGGTGCCCGCGATTCGTTACGCGGGAGCACTCCTGCGTATTTGCGGTGCGCTTCCCGGTCGTTAAGGATTTAGCACGAGTAGAAGCCGGACGAGCTCAGCTTGGCGGTGGGTGTCGGTTTTGTCGAAGACGTGTTGCAGATGGGTGCGAACCGTCGTCAATGAGATCGACAATTCCTCCGAGATTTGTTTCAGATCCGCGCCATGCATCACGTGCAGCGCGACCTCGGCTTCGGCTTCGGTGAGGCGGTACAGTCGCCGCAACAGTGCTGCGGCGGGCTCGGGTTCGTCCTCGGGATCAATGATCAACACCAAAACCATTGGCTGCCTGAGCGGCTCATCGGCATTACGGCGGTGGGAGGGCAGCACGTGAATCACGTAGGGCCGCTTACCCGAGGGCCGAAAACAGGTGAGGGACTGTCCTGTGCGAACGGTGGAAGGTTCGCCGGCGAGGGCCTCGTGTATTGCGCCCTGCAACTCTTGATCGGCATGCGTGCTTGTCGCGGCGATGCGTCCTGACCGCATGCAAAGCCCGTCTTGCGCCCGAAGGATCCGTTCGGCGGCCGAATTCAGGTTTATCACCAGATGTTCGCCTGCGACGATGATTACTCCGCGTCGGACAACCTCCAGCGCGCCCGCGAGCTCAACGGCGCTGTCCGCCAGAGCCGCGAGCTTGTCCTGCGTACGCAGTGACTGCTGCAAATGTGGGACCAGCCCGCTCATCAACTTCACCCGCTCAGGCGTATAAAACGACTCCATTCCTCCCAATGTGGCGACAAGAATGCACGTCGGCCGCGGGCCGGCGGTGAGCCGGACGAGCAGCGCGTCGTCGGTGTCGTAGGCGCGGAGCCAATCGGCATAGAACTCCCGATGCTTCTGGTGGTCCATCACCTCCGAGCCGGTCCGCACGGCACCGACCGGACCTCTTTCCACCGCTGCCAGCACGTAGTCGAGACGGTGGTAGTACTCAACGTATCTCTGTCCGGCTTCACTGGGCAGGGTCGCCGCAACGATGGATCGCATGGGTTCGCCGCCGATTGCTAGCGCACCGTGCCTTCCGCCCATAGTGCGGCGAATGCCGTCGATCGCCGCCTCCCAGTGCTGGGGAGTGACCGCCGCGGCGTAGACGTCGGATACTAGGCGCGAAAACTCATCGACCGTGACCATGGCCACGCCCCCGTGATTCCCCGACGAGCATCTGCATAGCAGCACGGCCTCGCTGTGAGTCCAATGCAAAGGGTAGTGGATCTCATGCATTCAGACGAGTGTTTCGCCGTCGACGATGCTTCTCTATTGACACACCCGATAAGTACGCAGGATCGGCGTTGTACCGAACGACCGAAACGAGACAGGGCACCCAAGTACCGACCTCCAAAAGATGCAGAAAGTGCAATGACCACCACATCGCAAACATCCGCCGAGACGGATGTTGTCTCACTGGATACTGCGACCACGCTCGAACCGGTCTCCTCCTCGGCGCCGGTTCTCATCTCCGAACAAGAAGTCGTCTTCACCACCGCAGCGGCGGTCTTCACCACCGCAGCGGCCGCACTAGTACCGCCCGCCACAACCCACCGTCACTTTCCGGGCACCAGGTTGTTTGCGGCAATCCGCCATATCCACATCGCGTTGCCCGAGCCGCGACCGATCTATCCACGACTTGAAGCCAGTTACTTCGAGTCGCCGCGGATGTCTCGCCTGATGGACCACCTCTGACAGCGCCATGCCAACTGGGGAAGGCCGCGGTGGTACGAGGCCGGCCCCGCCCTCGCGGCCGAAACATTGGATACGAAAAAGGAGTCGACAGATGTCAGATCAGACAGAGCGGAACATCGAGATTGTCATCATCCGGCGACTCGCTGTTTGGCGTCACTGGCTGGCCCCATCGCTTGGTTACGGGCCCACCGTAACTACGCGCTCCGACAAATCCGAGAGGCACGACAGTCGACCGTTGCGGAATCGAACTCAAGAGTCAACTGCTCATCAGTTCAGAGTGTCAGTGGTGCCCGCTACATTTCGGCCATGACGGCGAAGCGTCGGGCACAATCGAGCGGAGGACTCTCCGGCGGAGCCGCCCTGTTCGGCGTGCTGCTGGTCCTGGGGTTGATCGTGAAGTTCTTCTGGTGGCTGCTCGCCGCGGCGGCAGCGGTCGGGTTGTTCTTCGCGGTGCGCGCGCTGGTGCGCTACGTCCAGGAACGCCGCGCCGCGGCGGCGCGCA
>JAVRPG010000141.1:0-2813 GCA_032162325.1 Mycobacterium sp.
CTACCTGCGCCGCGCGGACCTCAGCCTCGCCGACATGTTCGGCTCCGACGGCGACGAGCCGACGCCGGCGACCATCGGGGACCGCATCCGGCACGCGTATGCCAGCCTTACGCCACGGCCGGGCGGATGGGTCAGCCTCAGCCGCTTGCGTGCCGAGCTGGCCGACACCTCGCGGGCGGACCCATAGGTCAACGCGGTCAAGAGTTCAAGATCGGGCGCGGCCTGCGATGCCACGGCTGCGTTGAGATAGGCGGTACGACCGGTTTCGGTGAACAGAAGCCCGGAAACCTCGAAGCCTGCGCACGTCGGGCGAGGTCGCCGCTCTTATCCAGCGGCTGCGGAATCGTCATCACGTCGACGTGCGCGGTGGCTATCGCCCGACCAGGTGCTCGCGCTAGCCCATCTGCGCGTGACTGATCAGCCGCACGGGCCCACACGCTCGGACGGCACTGACAGGCGACTGACCGAAACCGTCGGCAGAATGGGTGCAGTGACCATCGCGATAGCCAACGTGCCCGTGTCTGACGCGCCGCGCTACATCATCGTGGGCGCCGGAGCGATCGGCGGCACCCTCGGCGGCGTCCTCGCCCGCGCGGGAATCCCGGTCGTCCTCATCGCCCGCGGCAACCATGCCAAGGCACTTGCGACCGGTGGCATCGTCCTGCGGACCCCCGACGAGACATGTCGAGTTCCGGTGGAGACGGCCTCATCGCCACACGACGTGCACCTGACCCCGCGCGACGTTCTCGTCTTCGCGACCAAGTCCCAGCAACTCGACGCCGCGCTACAAGAGTGGACCGACGTCCCCGTCCGCGATGGCGACCGGGAGATCGGCACTGCGGGTGAGACGCTGCCGGTGCTGACCGCGCTGAACGGCATTGCCGCGGAGGAGAAGGCACTGCGGTACTTCCGGCGCGTATTCGGGGTTTGCGTGTGGATGCCAGCACTTCACCTGACGCCCGGCGAGGTGATCGTGCGGTCGTGGCCGGTCGCTGGACAGTTCCATGTGGCGAGGTGGCCCGCATCGTTGCACACGGGCGACGACGACGAGCTGCTCGCCCGGCTCGCCGCCACGTGGACACCTGCCGGCGTGCGCGTCCAGCTGCCGTCCGACGTCGCGCCGTGGAAGTACAACAAACTCCTCAGCAACCTCGCCAATGCCGTTGGTGCACTGGCGGGTTCAGACGGCGAGACCGCCGAGCTGCAGGCTGTGGCGCAGCGTGAAGGCGAGGCGGTGCTCCGGCACGCGGGCATCGACTTCGTCCCGTTTGCTGTCTCCGACGCCGCGCGCGCCGACGGTCCGACTCCGCGGCCCGTCCCTGGCGCCGGCGCGGCGATGACCAATTCGACGTGGCAATCGCTGAACCGGAACACGGGAAACGCCGAGACGGACTTCCTCAATGGCGAGATCGTCCGGATCGCGCATCGGCACGGAATTGGCGCGCCCGTCAACGCCGGACTGGCCACCTTGATGCGCAAGGCGGTGCGGGAGGGAGCCGGCGCGGGCGCCTATTCGGCCGCCGCGTTGGCGTCGGCGCTCGGCCTCACCGTGGGCGCCGGTGCTGATCCTGACAGGTCCGTCTGAGCCGCGGATCGGCGGGAAGGTTAAAGCTGGTCGTCAGCTGTGAGGCGCTGAATCCGCTTGCGCACGCCTCAGAACTGCACACCGCGGGTCAATGCACCGTCGACCACCAGGTTGGTTCCGGTGATGAAGCTCGCCGCCGAACTACTCAGGAACACAACGGCATTGGCGATCTCCAGGGGTTCCGCCATCCGGCCGGTGGGGTTGAGCCCGAGCGCGGTGGCGAACAGCTCGGGGTCGTTCTGCTCGATGGACGGCCAGACCCCGCCCGGGAAGTAGGTGTTGCCGGGGCTCACCGTGTTCGCCCGCACACCTTGGCTGGCGAGCTTGTAGGCCAGCCCCTGTGTGTAGTGGATGATCGCTGCTTTCATCGTGCCGTACGGCCCTGCGGCGAAATCGATTTCGCGTCCAGAAACACTCGAGATCGTCACGATCGAGCCGGCACCACTGGCCAGCAGGTGTGGCAGCGCCGCCTCCACCAGCCCCACGGTGCTCATGAGATCGACGTCGAAACTGGTGTGCCAGTTCTCGGTGCTCTCGGGGATCGCCAGTGCACTTACATTGGCCACCACGCCGTCGATGCCACCCAGTGCGGTGAAACTGCTGTTCACCCAATCCGTCAGGGCTGCAGCGTCACCCACGTCCACGGCGGTGCCGATCGCAATGGCGCCGTCGGCGGTGAGCGCGGACTGGGTTTCCGCGACCGCATCGGGGGTGCGCGCACAGTACGCAACGGCCGCTCCTTCGGCCAACAGTCCCTCGACGACGGCCCGGCCGATGCCGCGCGTGCCGCCGGTCACAAGGAAACGCTTTCCCGACAACCCGAGATCCATGATTTCCTGCCGTTCTCGTCAGTAGGAGATGGTTCCCAGCGAAGCTGCCGCACTGCGCAAGTCGCCGTGAATCCCGCCGTAGGCTGCTGCGGACGGTAGCAGCCGCGTGTCGATCTTGGTGACGGCACTGTAGTTGGTGTCGACGACGTTGGCGATCGGCACCTGCGATATCTGCGTCAGCAACTGGTAGGCGTCGAGTCGGTCCAGCCCGTATAGCTCACTCATCCAGGCGATCATGTCGACCTGACTAGCCCGCCACGCCTCTTCCAACGGCCTGCCCGAACCAATGCTCATCAGATGCGTATCGGTCTCGAGCCGGGGCCAGGCCGGGCCACCGCCCTTGACCAGGTCCACGATGGCGGTGACGTTCATCGCGCCTTCGACTGCGGTGCCACAGG
>JAVRPG010000142.1:0-5548 GCA_032162325.1 Mycobacterium sp.
TGCGCGGGGCCCCCTCGGGTGATCTGTACGTGACCGTACATGTCAAGCCGGACAAGGTGTTTGGCCGCGACGGCGACGACCTAACCGTCACCGTTCCTGTCAGCTTCCACGAGTTGGCGCTGGGCACAACGCTTTCGGTGCCGACGCTGGAGGGTAAGGTCGGTGTGCGGGTGCCCAGGGGCACGTCCGACGGTCGCATCCTGCGGGTGCGCGGACGCGGGGTTCCGAAACGCTCCGGCGGCCACGGCGACCTGCTCGTGACGGTCAAGGTCGCGGTGCCGCCAAACCTGGAAGGCGAGGCGCAGGAAGCGCTGGAGGCCTACGCGAAAGCGGAGCGGGCCAGCGGGTTTGACCCGCGCGCCGGATGGGCGGGTGCGTGATGGGCAAGAAAGACGACGCCCGCACCTTCCTGATCTCGGTGGCCGCCGAGCTGGCAGGCATGCACGCGCAGACGCTGCGCACCTACGACCGGCTCGGTCTGGTCAGCCCGCAGCGCAGCTCCGGCGGAGGGCGCCGCTATTCGGAGCATGACGTCGACCTGCTGCGAGAGGTGCAGCGGCTGTCCCAGGACGAGGGCGTCAACCTCGCAGGCATCAAGCGCATCATCGAGCTGACCAACCAAGTCGAGGCGCTTCGCGCCAGGCTCGAAGAGTTGGCCGAGGAGCTCGACGAATTGCGCTCCAGGCAGCGCCGCGACGTCGCGGTCGTGCCGAAGAGCACGGCCGTCGTCGTCTGGCAGCCGCGGACCGGTCCGCGCTAAGTCACCGTAATCGAGAAGCGGACCGTCTCCGGCTTGCCCGGCACCGCATAGCGGTAACTGCCGCGGCGCAGTGAATCGGTCGGTGCGGTCATCGGCTCGATGCCGACGACGTCGTCGTTGTGCGGCGCAAAGAGTTGGGCGGCGGGATAGCCCTTCTCGAACTTCACGTCGATGCGCCGGTTGCCTCCCTCGAGGGTGAACAGGGCGCCGTCGGGCACCTGGTCAAATCCGTCGTCGTACTCGACGGTCTTCAGCGGCTCCGTCTGGCCCGTCCACTCCGTGTGCGCCCCGGTCGGGATGCCCCAGTTGTCCACCGGCAGATGGCGCATCGTCGGGGTCGTCAGCAGCCACTCCTCTCGGGGCACGCCCGGAATCTTGAGATACGGGTGGTAGCCGAAGCACAACGGCACCGACGCCGAACTGGTGGGCATCACGGTGGTCTCGATAGTGAGCTTCCTGTCCTCGAGAGTCACGCTCTGCGTCAGCACGTGCGGGAACGGGAACGACGCGAGCAACCGCGGCTTGCCGCCGTAGTCGCACACTGCCGTCAGCGTGTTCTCCGATCGGGCGGTAACCAGCCAGCCGGGATACGCCGCGAGCACACCGTGAATCGGCACACCGTGTTCATCGGTGCGTACGCCGCCGGTGCCAGGGGTCAGGGTGACGACGGCGCCGTTGATTCCATACTTGCTGGCGCTCAACCGATTTGCCCACGGGTACAGGATCGGAATACCCATCGTCTTGCCGGTGGTCACGTAGGCGCTCAGTCCGCGGCGCTGGCCCAGGAACTCGTCGCCACCGTCGGCGAGTGAGGTGCCCACCATGCCGGCCACCGGTACGAAGGCGGCGGTCACCGACGAGGACGGGTCTTTCAGCGTGACGGTCTCAAACTCGGACATGGCTCCCGATCCTGCCACGCTCAGCTCGCGAGTGGATCGTGTTGTATGCGCTCGGGGGGCGCACCGTTGGCGATCAGCGCTTCCTTGGTGGCCTCAACCATCTTCGGCCCGCCGCAGATCAGGATCTGCCGATCGCCCCAGCCGCCGTAGCGCGTCACCACGTCGGGCAGCAGGCCCGTCTGCCGCACGTGCAAACCTCGAGGCGGCTCGACATCGGGGTAGTCGGCGGCCCACGGCGGATCGGTGTTGTACTCCGACACCGGGGTCACCGACAGCCAGGGGTTGGTCGACGCGATCTGCCACAGCGTGCGCAGGTCGTAGAGCTCACTGGGATAGCGGGCGCCGAAGAAGAGGTGCACGCGCGGGTTCTCCCCGTGGCGGGTGAGGTCCATGATCAGGGTGCGCAACGGCGCCAGACCCGTGCTCCCCGCGACCATCAGCACGTCGCCGCCGTCCCGGGCGATCCGCATGCCGCCGTGGGGGTTGGACAACCGCCACCGGTCGCCGGGCTTGGTCTCGCCGACGATCGCGGTGCTGACCATGCCGCCGGTGACCGAGCGGATGTGGAACTCGACGGCTCCACCGCGGTCGGCGGGAATCGCGGGGCTCAGGTAGCGCCAGCGCCGCGGCCACTGCGGCACCTGGACCGTGACGTACTGGCCGGGGTGGTAGTACAGCGGCTGATCCAGCTGCAGCCGGACCACCGAGACGTCGCGGGCGACCCGAATGTGCTCGATCACCGTGCCGTCACGGTACGGCGGTCCCTTCTCGGCATCGGCGGCGCCGCGCATCACCCCGATGATCAGCGCGACCGCATCGTGCGCGGCCTCGGCGAGCTTGTCGTCCCAGCTCTCGATCAGTTGGCTGCGCAGCGTGGTCAACAGCGCATCCTGCATGCTGTCGTAATGCCGTTGCGTGACACCGTATTTGCGGTGGTCGCGACCGAGCTGAGCGAGGAACGCCACCGGTTCCTGGGCGCGATGGGCGATCAACTCGGAGAACAGCCACGTCATCGCGTTGGCAAACGCGGCGCGCTGCGCATCCATGTCGGGTGGAAACAGGTCGCGGACGGCGATGTCGATGGCGAACCAGCGGGTGTAGAACCTGCGGATCAGATCGTCGGACCCCAGCGCAGGATCGACCGCGTTGCGCAGCAAGCACAGCGCGTCACGGTCGTCCAGTCCCACGCCGCCCGAGTTTAGGCGGGCACCGACCTACCCCGACGAACAGCGGCGATCACGATCAACGCCGCGCCGGCAACCGCCCAGCAGGTCAGCACGACGATCGCGGTGGTCGCGCCGGCCCCGTCGAAGAAGGCGCTGGACCGCAACAGCGTCGCAGTGGCCCCCTGGGGTAACCACTGACCGAGGGTGCCCCAGCCGGTCGGCAGCATCTCCGGCGCGCTGTTCAGGCCCGACAGCGGGTTGCCCAGCAGCAGCGCCAGCAGCGCGCCAACGGCGAGCCCAATGCGGCCGAACAGCGACCCCAGACCCAGCATCGACAGCCCGGCGGCCAGCAGGCCCAGCGTGAGCCCGGCCGCGACGCCCCAGACGTTCTCGTCGATGGAGTTGAACACGTAGCGCAGCAGCGTGGCGATGGTGGTGCCCGCTCCTGCGGCGAACACCACGGCGGCCGCGAAGCGGGTCCATACCTCGCGTTTGAGCAGCAACACCAGGGCGACCGCGGGCAGCAGTCCGGCGAGGGTGATCGGGAGCGCGGAAGCGGCCAGGCCTGCGCCGCGCGGGTCGTCGGCGGTCGGCGGGGCGAGATCCTCTGTGCGCAGTGGCACGCCGACCTGCTGGGCAATGCCGCTGCCGATCTGGGTCAGAATCTGCGCGACCATCGGGCTGCCGCCGGTGGCAATGAGCAGGGCGCGGCCTTCGCGAGCCGCTTGGCCGGCGACATCAGCACCAGCGCCGAACGAGATGCCGCCATAGACATCCCGGTTGCGGATCGCGTCGCGCAGCGCCGCCTCTCCCGGGTAGTACGTGATCGCGAACGCGCCGGGAGCGTGTTGCTCGAGGATGTCGGCGACTTGCCCGCTGGCGGCCATCGGCCCGGCCGCGCCGATCGGGACGTCGTGCGGCTTGGAGCGGGCCGCCGGAAGCGCGAACGCGATGGCGAGGATCGCCAGCGCGACGGTGAGCCCGACGATGATCCCGGTGGCGCGGATCGCCGCGGGCGGTTCGTGGACGGGTGACGCGTGATGGGTGTGCCGCGGCGGCGTGCCCAGCGAGGTCCCGGTCATGGTGGGTTCCTTTTCATCGAACGTTGAATTAATCGCACGCTGGGAGCGTAACGCCGCGCAGAGTTAATTTCAACAGCCATTGAAATGATACTGTCGGCGTATGCCGTCACCAGCCAGGACGACGAAGCGCAGGGGGCGACGCCAGGGCGAACCGGTGTCCCGCGACGCGGTCCTGTCGGCGGCCAAGCAGCGCTTCGCGACGGATGGCTTCGAGAAGACGACGCTGCGCGCGATCGCCCAGGACGCGCACGTCGACCCGTCGATGGTGCTCTACCTGTTCGGGTCGAAGGAGGAGTTGTTCCGCGAGTCGCTGCGCCTGATCATCGACCCCGAGGTGTTGGTTGCCGCGCTGACCGGTGCGGCCGACGACGATCCCGATATCGGCACCCGGATGGTGCGCACGTATCTGCGGATCTGGGAGACGCCCGACACCGCGGCAACCATGCGGGCGATGCTGCAGTCGGCCACCTCGAACACCGATGCCAATGACGCGTTCCGCGGCTTCATGCAGAACTACGTGCTGACTGCCGTGTCCGGTGTGCTGGGAGGGGGCGAGCAGGCCCGGCTGCGGGCGATGCTGGCCGCGAGCAACCTGGTGGGAACTGCCGTGCTGCGCTACATCATTCAGGTACCGCCGCTGGCGACGCTGTCTGCCGACGAAGTGGTTGCGCTGATCGCGCCCACGGTGACGCGGTACCTGACGGCCGACGCCACGGAACTCGGCCTGCCGGATCTATAACCCGTGAATTCCCTTGTACAGCACCAGAAGACCGATGACGACAAAGATGGCCGCGACCAGGGTGGCGTGCTGGCGCTCCATCCAGTCCTTCAGCCGCCGCAGCGGCTCGTCGAGGCGGTCGCCCGACACCGCGTACGCGAGTATCGGAAGCGCCACCGTCGACCCGGCGACCGCGACGTACCAAGCCAAGGCGACCCATGCGTGCGTGGTTCCCAGTCCCGCGGAGCCGATCGCCAAACCCGCTGCGGCGCAGATGAATAGCACCTTCCGGCCTCGCAAGAGATGATCTGATTCATGTCGAAGTCAGCGACCACCATCGTCTGCGCGCGGTCCTGTTGCTTGACGTTCTGGCTGGCGTAAGCGTCCGAACCGGAACCCGTCCAGCTAGCGCCTGGAGCGGCGGATTCCCGCTTCTCAATGATCTCGTTGAACTGTGACCCACCCTCGCCGAACCGGTCGCCCTTCTCAGGTTCTCCGAATCCGCACATCCAGTTGAACGCGATGATTGCCCACAGGCCGGCCTCGATTACCGGCGTCTCCGCTGCCTCTGCGGCCAGCCTCTCCAGGCTGATCACACCCTGAGTGACACCCACGCCGTCCGCGCCAAGCCCCGCAAGACCCCACAGATCACCGTCGGCGGCATTCTGACATGGTCAATGACGTTCTGGATCGTGCTGAGGCCCGACAAAATGTCAAACGGATTCATGCCGACGTTATCCCCCTTCGTCTGTTGTGAGCCTAACAGCGCACAGAGGGGTGCCTGAGCGCCAAATTTGCATTGCTGGGTTGGGTGCGAAGAGCCGTTAAACAGGCGGCTCTTGCCCACGCTGCGTTTGCTCCCAGTGCTCCTTCTCGGTCGCGACGTTCGCCGCGGCATGAACCGTCGCCAGCCAGCCCTGGAA
>JAVRPG010000143.1:0-5391 GCA_032162325.1 Mycobacterium sp.
TTCAGGGGCTGGACTGGTCACAGGACGGCGACCGCGTCACCGCCCGTGTGAGTGCCGACGCGTTCTGCTGGTCGATGGTGCGCTCATTGGTCGGAGCATTGCTGGCGGTCGGCGAGCACCGTCGTGAACCCGGTTGGTGCGCCACACTGTTGATGTCGACACATCGCTCAAGCGACTTCGCAGCAGCGCCGCCGCACGGCCTGGCGCTCGTCGGCGTGGACTACCCACCCGACGATGAACTCGAGGCGCGCACCAAGGTCACCCGCGAACTGCGGGTCGTCGACTAGATCCGGCCCGCGACGAAGTCGGCAGCCTGATTGGGCATGCCTGCCTGGATGTACGCGTTGGCGAGGTGGGCCGGCCAGTTGTTTTCCCAGGTGTTCGGGTCGGCGGGGTTGCAGACGGGATCCGCACCGTGACACAAGTCGATTGTCCGGTCGTTGTAGATCGGGTTGAAATTCGTGATGGGTCCCGCCCATTGGCTTCCGTTGCCGAACAGGGCGACCGCGGCAACGTGCTGATCCATGCCGGCTGGCAGTGGATTTGTGAAACCGAAGAATTCGAAGGGGACCGCGAGCACCACGTCGGTGACCCCCGCGCCCAGTGAGTAGCCGCCGAGCACCAGCCGTGTGTCTGGGCAGTTGTTGGCCATGTCCTGGATGTGCGCGCTCATGTCATTGGCACCGATGTCGATCTCGTTGTCGGCGGGGTAGCGCACCGCGTAGACGCCGATGTTCTTGTTGGTCTTGGAACGCAGAGCGCTGACGAACGCGTTGCCGAGTATGCCGATGCCCGGTGGTTCGATACGGCCGCGGGCGAAGACGACCTCGACGGGCGGGCAGGCCGCGGACGCCGACGGGATCATGTGGGTCGTTAGGGCGGGCACGACCAGCATGGCGCTCGCGACGACTGCGACGACGACCCCGGCGATGAGATGGCGACGGATCATCGAATCGATGCTAGCCGACGGAATTGACGTCCTCGGCGGTAACCGTGAAGCGAGGGTTACAGCAGCCCCGCCACGAAGTTGGCTGCCTGGTCGGTCGGCCCACCCGGGTAGGCGCGGTGCGCGGCCGCGTTCTCGCCGTTCGTCTGGCAGATCGGGTCAGAGCCGTTGCACAGGTCGATGGACCTGCCACCCCATACCGGGCTCATCGTGAGCGGCAGGCCCAGCTTGGCCGACGGGTTGCCGAACACGGCGATGGCGGCGACGTGGTCGGGCGCGTTGGGCGGAAGCGGGTTGTCGAACCCCACGGCGGGGACCGGCACTGCGCTGATGACGTCGATCACCGCCGCACCCTGCGAGTACCCGCCCAACACCAGCCTCGTGTCAGGGCAGTTGTTGGCCATGTACTGGATGTGCGCGCTGGCGTCGTTGGCCCCGCCCGCCGCCGCGAGGAAGTCGAAGCTGGCGGGGTAATTGACCGCGTATGTCCCGACCGACCTGCCGCCGACCTTGCCGCGCAGCGCATCGACGAAGGCGCCGCCGACGTTTCCCAGGCCCGGCGCGTCATTGGTGCCGCGGGCGAAGACCACCTCGATAGCGGGGCAGTCGTCGGCCGATGCGGTCGCGAGGTCACCAATTGGCATGGGCGACACCGCCGGTAGAAGAACAGCAGCGGAGGCCGTCAGAGCGGCCGTTGCGGAGGCGATGAACCAGCGGCGAAATCGATTAAATGGCACAACGAATGATAGCGCCGGTTACCGTCAAACCAGCCCAGAGACGAAGTCTGCGGCCTGTTGTGTCAGGCCTGCGCTCACGTAATCGCTGTGGGCGAACGGGTTCCGGCCGGGAGAGCAAATCGGATCACCGTCCTTGCAGAGGTCGATCGCCCTCCCACCGAAAACCGACGACGTCATCGGATTACTGAACTTCGTTGCGGGGTTCCCGAACACCGCCACCGCGGCAATGTTGGGGACCAGGCTCCCCGGCAATGGGGGCGCCGACCCGGTCTCACCGACCTTGTTGCCGAGCGGCGGGACACCGGCGAGCATGTCGACCACCGCCGCTCCCTGCGAGTACCCCCCGAGCACGATGCGCGTCGACGGGCACTGCTGCGTCAGGGCCGAGATGTAGTTGGTGGCGTCGGCCGCGCCGTCGGCGGCGAGGAGGAAGTCATACGACGCGGGATAGTTGACCGCATACGTGGTCAGGCTGCGGCCGCCGACCAGCGTGCTGAGCGCTCCGGAGAAGGCATCACCGACGCGTCCGAGGCCCGGCGTGTCGTTGGTGCCGCGTGCAAAGACCACCTTGATGTCGCTGCACGGATCGGCCGACGCCGATGGGGCGATGGCGAGGGTCGTGGCCGCGCAGGCCAGGGCCGAGGTGATCGCGGCCAGCCGGGCCGACATTCGGAGCAAGGTCACGTCGGTCATCTTCACACATCGGGTTCAGCCACTGCCAACCGTTCGCCCGGATGGTGCTCCATTGACGGGACCGTCAGGCCAGGTCACGTCGGTGAGTTTGTCGGTGCGGTCGCCCTGACGGGCCAGCGCCAACCCGGCCAGCACGACGGCGCCGCCGACGGCCTGGATGGGTGTGATGGCCTCGCCGAGCAGCAGCCAGGCGGCCAGCACGGCGAACATCACCTCGGACAGGCCGACCAGCGAGGCGAACCGCGGCCGCAGCCGGGCGATGCCCATGATGCCGATGGTGTAGGCGATCGCGGTGGGGATCAGTGCCAGCGCGATGACTGGCACCACCCACGACGTCGTCCACCCCGCGACGACGACATCGTTGGTGGTGAAGGTCATGGGCATCAGCCCGGTGGCGCCGAGTGCCGCGACCGCGGCCGCGCCGACGATCAGGCCGGCCGTCGCCAGGGTGATCGAGTTCAGGCCGTCGCCGTCGGCGTCGACCACATCGGACATCATGAAGTAACAGGCCGCGCAGACGGCGGCCGCCAGCGCCCAGCCGACGCCGATCAGGTTGATATGGGCGCCACTGAACACGTTGAGCACCAACATGATTCCCGCGATTGCCAATGCCACGCCGATGAGCGTCAGGCTGCTCGGCCTGCGTCGAGTGGTGGCCCAGAGCCAACCGACCACCAGGATCGGGGCGGTGTACTCCAGCAACAGGGCGACGCCGACAGACAGGTGCGCGACGGCGTTGAAGTAGCACAGCTGCGCGCCGGCGATCGGGATCAGCCCGTAGGCGACGACGGTCTTGGCGTGCTGCAGGGCCTCGCGGAACCAGTCCGGTTTGACAACCGTGGCGAAGATGGCCATCAGGAGCGCGCCGCCGGCGAGCCTGGCGGTGACCGCGGCGGTCGGGCTCCAGCCGGCCTCCATGAGCGACTTGGCGAACGGACCCGAGGACCCGAAGGCGAAGGCAGAGCTGACCGCGAGCAACAGACCGAGCCGGAAGTGATCAACCGTGGGCTGTTGTGTTGTTGCCATGGGTGCACCTCCGCGATGTAATGAGTAAAATCTGATTTGGTCGTGACATTACTGGCGGAAGGGGTCATGAGTCAAATGCTTTTCAGTCATGACACCGAGCTCACTTTGCGGGCCGCATGTGTGCTGATCAACAGTGATCGGGTGGACGGTGAACAACTTGGCGATATGGCCGCGTTGAACGCCTACCTCGACGGATTCGGCTGGACCGGCCGACGCGACCACGACGCCGCGGAGCTGGCGTCGATCCACCGGCTGCGTGACCGGCTCGGCAATATCTGGGAGGCCGCCGACGACGAGGCACGGGCCGTCGGCCAGGTCAACGCGCTGCTCAGCGACACCAAGGCGGCGCCGTGGCTGACGCGGCACGCCGAGCAGCCGGAATGGCACCTGCATCTGGCGTCGGCGCACGACCCGCTCTGGCAGCGCATGGGTGCGGAGATGGCCATGGCACTGGCCGACCTCATCCGCATCGAGGAGCTACGCCGACTGAAGATCTGCGCTGCACCCGACTGCGAAGCTGTACTGCTCGACTTGTCGCGCAACCGGTCGCGGATGTTCTGCGACACCGGCAACTGCGGAAACCGGCAACATGTTGCGGCCTACCGGGAACGGCGGTCGAAGGGCGACTGAGCGGGTCACGGCGACGGTGTTTGACCGAGGTTCTTGAACAGCGACTTGGGTTGGGCCGGCGGCGATGCGTCGGGCGTGACGCGACCCATCGCCCCGAGAAATGGCGAACCCACGGTCCGTGCCGCAGGCGCCGCTGCTGGGGAGCGCTGCGCCCGTGGGGCTGGGCTCGTGGGCGGGCTCGCCGCGCCGGTTCTACGGAGCGTGGTGGGGAGCCACTGATTCCCCCAGTCGTAAATCGGTGGCCGCAGCACCTGCGGCGCGTCTTGTCCGTCGCCGCGGCTCTCGGCAACGGGCCCACCCGGCGACCGAAGTGCATTGCCGTAATTGCTTCTGTTGCCGTAATTACTGGGCACAAAAGTTCCACCCTCGGTGGTGGGCACGACGAGCACTTCGTCCGGCGGCCGCTTCTCCGATCCACTAGCGAAGCGGCTGCCATAGGTGTTGGCGGACCCGCCTTCGTTGGGCGGTGCCACCGTTGACGCCTCCGACGCGTTCGTCGACTTGTCGGTTCGGTCCAGCCGCTTGCTCCCGCTCGAGTCGGGGGGCGGGATGTGTTGCACCGGCGGGTGTGCCGGAAGGAATTGACTCCCTTCGTAATTGGCGGTTGGCGACCGCGACGGTCCTGACGTTGCGCCCGCCATTTGTTCGAGGTACTGCCTCCAGGCCTGCAGATAGCCGAACAGTTGCTGGGCGTAGTCGGCCGGTGCTGGTGGCACGAGGGCAGCGGCGGGTGGCATCTGCGGCATGCCCGGCATACCCGGCATCGGCGGCGGCATGAACGGCATGAACGGCGAATTCGGGGCGAGCCCTGCCGTCGCGGCCGCCGACCTCTCCAGAAGCTCTCGCCAGACCTGAAGATAGGCGAGCGTCTGCTGGTAGTAGTCAGGTGAAGGCGTGGACATTTTATGAACCTCCGGCGAGTGGGGGGACAAGAGACGTGGGGATGCCGGCCGTATCTGCGGCCGGTATGTCCAACGGATGTGGTAGCGAGTGCAGGCAGTACTTGGAGTCCAGGGTGCGAAGCGCGCGGGTGTCGGCAGGCTCGCGGTTCTCGATGTCGAAGACGTAGCAGTAGTCACCGGCCGGTGTTGGGAGCCGGATCGGACTCGACAAGCCCTGATCGAGGAAGCCGTAGGGAAACTTCCAGCCGAGTGTCGTGTTCCCTCGACGATCAAGACCGCCCGATTCGACCCAGATGTAGTGGTCGAGAATGGCATTGACGGCATGGCGTCCCGACTCGCACGCCGCCTCCATCGTCGTCATCCGAGTGAACGTCTTGGTCCACGTGCCCGCGAAGACCACCGAATTGTTGTGCACCTGGTAGCCCCCGTGGCGCGCTTGCCAGACATTCCGCTGCTG
>JAVRPG010000144.1:0-5530 GCA_032162325.1 Mycobacterium sp.
ACTTCAGCGAGGCCACCGTCAGGAACCTGGCCTGACGCGGATCGCGCAGCCGGGAACCCCGCCAGCGCTTGTGCAACGGTGCGCCCCACATCGTCGTCATGGCCGGAAAGCCTACGCGAGCGTCCCAGCTTCGAACGGTTACCCTCACGTGGGCTTTGAAGAACAGGAATAGGAAAGATGACATGTGATGGGGACCCCCTCAGCTCGGACGCTCGTTGAGTGTGCGTCAGATGTTTTTCGGGAGCTTGAGGAGGTCCCAATGACGATGGTAGGCGGGTTTGACGTGCATCGGAAGCAGATCACGTTCGACTACGTGGACAGCGACGGCTTGGTGCGCAGCGGTCAGATTCGTCCGGCAACGCGCGCGACGTTGCGGGTCTGGCTGGGCGAGCACTGCCCTGATGGTGATGCTGAGTTCGCGCTGGAGGGCTGCACCGGGTGGCGGTATGTGTGCGAGGAGCTGGCCGCTGCAGGGGTGGGTGTGCATCTGGGTGATCCGGCCGAGATCGCGGCGTTGCGGGGTCCGAAGAAGCGGGCCAAGACCGACCGCGCCGATGCGCGGTTGCTGCGCACACTGCTGTTGGAGAGCCGCTTCCCCGAATCGTGGGTCCCGCCAGCGCACGTGGTGGAGATACGCACCCTGGGCCGGTTGTATTGCGCGTTGATGGAGGAGCGGCGGGCCTGGCAGCAGCGCATCCACGCCCAGCTGTTCCACCAGGGCTGCCCACCGATCACCGCGCTGCTGACCGAGGCCGGCCGGCAGGCGCTTGCGCATGCCGAGCTGTCAGCGACGGGCCGACAGTACGTGGACACTGCGCTGCGCCGCATTGACGAGCTGACCGGCGACATCGACCCGGTGCGAAGGCAATTGATCAACTTCGCGCGGCGCCAGGTGGGGTGTCAGGCGCTGCAGGCCCGCCAGTACGGGGTGGGATGGTTGTGCGCGGCGATCATGTGGGCCGAGATCGGCGATGCCCGCCGGTTCGGAAGCTCCGATCAGCTGGTGCGCTTCGCCGGGATGGACGTCACCGTGTACTCCTCGGCCGGCAAACGCTCACCAGGACATCTGTCCCGGCAGGGTTCCCCGGAGCTGCGGTGGGCCACCTTCGAGGCGGCCAAGTGCGCGGCCCGCCACGGTTCCCCCGACTACGCCTACTACCAGCGGCTGGCCGCCCACCCCGACAGCGGCAAGAACCCCACCCTGGCCGTCGAGCGCAAAATCCTGCGCCGCAGCTATCACACGCTGCGTGAGCTCGGCGATGCCGCCCTGGCGGTGCCGGTCCCCGAAGACAAGGAGGTGGCCGCCTAAATGCGTTGTGCGCGTGCCCTGCCCATCGATCACCTGATGCCCGCGGCCAGCTCCCACAAGTCTCCTGTCGCCACCCGCTGTCGGGGTGGACGCCCCGGAAAGAATGAGCGGCCGCACCCATCACCAGCCCGCACGCCGGGCACCCCATCCATCATCATGTCGCCGGACCATCGTCCGTGGACCCAGATAAGGCTGGGCGCCGGCACGCCACGACGCGTCTCCCCGCACCATGTTCTCGCATGGGAGGCAAACATGACTTGAACCACCTACGCCTTTGCCTTGTCCCCCCGACCGGAGTATGCGGTGGATCCTCGCCGGCCTCAAGGTCGTTCGTCCTCGCTACGCTGCGGGCGCTCCACCTTGACCCCGGACCACGGACCACCGCAGCCAGGCACGGGTGAGGACGAGGCCAACAACGGAAACGACAACGGACACCCAACCTTTACGGGGGTCCCCAACACAGATAAGGACCCTGTGTTCCGGCGACTGATGGTGGTGGCGTCAACAGCGCTGATCACCGGTGTCCTGGCCGGCTGCGGAACCACCGATTCCTGGGTACAGGCGCACGCTGCAGACGGCTGGCCTGCGCAGTACGGCGACGCGAGCAACAGCAGCTACTCGCCCGTCGCGGGGGCCAATACGCTGCGGCTGGAATGGCGGCGTTCGGTCAAAGGCGACCTGGCCGCCCAGGTGGCGCTCGGGTCGGGCAGCTACCTGGCCATCAACGCGCAGTCGGCGGGTGGATGCACGCTGATGGTGTGGGAGACCGACAACAAGGCCCGCCAGCGCTGGTGCACCCGGCTGGTGCAGGGCGGCGGCCTGTCCAGTCCGCTGTTCGACGGGTTCGACAATCTCTACATCGGCCAGCCCGGCGCGATGCTGTCCTTCCCGCCGACGCAGTGGATCCGGTGGCGTCAGCCCGTGATCGGCATGCCCACCACGCCACGGATTCTCGCGCCGGGACAGTTGTTGATCGTCACCCATCTCGGGCAGGTGTTGGTGTTCGACGCCCAGAAGGGCACCGTCGTCGGGACGTCGCTGGATCTGATCGGCGGCGTCAATCCGACGGACTCCACCCGGGGACTGGCCGATTGCCAACCGATGCGGCCACGCTGCCCGGTGGCCGCGGCGCCCGCGTTTGGATCGGCGACCGGGATCGTGGTGGTCAGCCTGTGGGAACCAAACGCCGCGGCCCCGGTCCTGGTTGGGCTTCGCTACCGTGCCGGCCAGAGCCCGCTGCTGACCCGCGAGTGGAGCAGCGACGCGGTCGGCCAGGGGCCGATCTCCAGCCCCGCGCTGTCCGCCGACGGGTCCACCGTGTACGTCAACGGCCGCGACGAGCACCTGTGGGCGCTCAACACCGCGAACGGGAAACCGAAATGGTCGGTGCCACTGAACTTTCTGGCGCAGACGCCGCCGTCGGTGTCGCCTGACGGCGTGATCGTGGCGGGCGGCGGTCCTGGAGCCAAGCTGGTCGCGGTCCGCGACGGCGGCGACAAGGGCGACGTGCTGTGGACCCGCGACGACGTCGTCCCGCTGTCCACGTCGAGCCGGGCAGGCAATGGCGTCGGCTACACGGTCGCCAAGGACGGCGAGAACGGTCAGGCGCTGCTGGTGTTCGACCCGGCCGACGGCCACACCGTCAATAGCTATCCACTGCCGCAGGCGACGGGCTGGCCGGTCGGCGTATCGGTCGGCCACGACCGCCGCGTCGTCACCGCCACCAGCGACGGCCAGGTCTACGGCTTCGCGCCGGAGTAGGCGCTACGCCAACAGCGGAGCCAGCGTCGCGCGCGGGACTGGCGCCTCGACAGGACCCGCGGACTCCGCAAACAGTTCGCCCTGGCCGAAGAAGAAGATCACCGCGTCGTCGGTCAGCGCGAAGTTCTGGTACTTGCTCGGGTCGAGCCCGACGCTGGGCGGGATGCCGTCGATCAACCCCTGCTGCTTCTGTATGTACTGCTCGACGGCGGGATAGATCACGTCGAGCGGCTTCGTGCCCGGCTTGAACAAGGTGTCGAATGTGATCGGCGCCTTCTTACCGACGTCCCAGTTGAAGGACTCGTACCACGTCTGCGGGTGCACACCGCCGACGTTCTGCCACATCGTGAACACCACGCTCTGCGTGCCGCCGGTCGGTGAGCCCGAGCGGTACCCGGTTCCCTTCGCGTCGAGCTCATAGGGCAAGTTGTACGAACCCGGCATCTGCGAGACGTTGACGAACCCGTCGCGTGCCTGGGTGAGATACGCCGTCAGCGCGTGCTGGTCGGGGTAGTCGTTGGGGAACGTGATGTCCAGCGTGTAGGTGGAGTTCGACGTGTGCACGCCGCACACGCCGTCGGGACCGACGGTCCCGTTCAGGTCGGCGCAGGCCGACTGCGCGGCTGCCGTCGATATACCCGCCGAGCAGGCCAGTACACCGGCCAGGAGAATCGCAGCCACCCTGAGAATGCGCATCGTCGGACGTCCTCGAGTGCCGGCACCGGCTTCGGCACCGGCGCATTACTGCCAGCGTACGTGGCGCCTCAGCGTGACGGACGACAAATGAATGCCGTTGCCCGGCTTGCCGCCCCGGACCCGATGCGAGCGATGACGACCGACACCGGTTGCGATCCGCGCAGCCGTAGTCGCGCCCGTAACGCATCGGGGTCGACGCCGACGCCGCGAACCAGGATCTCGATGGCTCCGACGTCACGCGCCGAAAGCGCCTGGCGCAGTCGCCGTTCGCTGTAGTTCAGCTCCTCGAGGACTTCGAATCCGCGCACGTTGTCGGGAAGTCGATCGCCGGACAGATAGGCGATGTCGGGGTCGAGCTGCCACAGCCCGTGGCGGGCGGCGTAGTGCCGCACCAGACCTGCGCGCACCACCGGTCCGTCGGGGTCGACGATCCACCGACCGGCAGACGCCACCATGCACTCGTCGGGGTCGGCGTCGGTGACGCCTTCGCCGGTGTCCAACATGGTCGCCCGCCGGGTCACCCCGTTTTCGGCGAGACCCACCGACCATAGGCACGCCTCGCGCACGCTGCCGGCCAGCGAGGTGACCTCGATCTCGCCGTGGAATCCCAGTCGCGACAGCTCATCGAAATCGATTCCGGGAGCAACTTTTACGACGAGTTCGCGACCGCGGTACACGTTCAGCAGGCCATCCAGCGCCGGCGTGTAGTCGCCGGGGTCGAACCGGCGCCGTCCACCGCTACGCCGGGCCGGGTCGACGAGGACAACGGCATCGCGGGTGATCGGCCGCAGCGCGTCGGCGCGACAGAGGTCGACGTCGGCGACATTGTGGCGAGCCATCGCCAGCCGGACCGGATCGATATCGCTGCCGACCACGCTCGACGCCGAATTACGCAGCGCCGCAAGCTCTGTGCCGATCGAACACGTCGCGTCGTGCACATCCGCGCCCGCCAGACGTCGTGCCCGATGCGCGGCGACGGGTTCGGCGGTGGCCTGCTGAAGCGCCTCATCGGTGAAGAGCCAACCCGATGGATCGGCGAACTTCGCCGCGGCCCTGCGCCGCAACAGCGTCGTCTCCACCAGCGCGGCGGCTTGATCACCGAAAGATGCACGCGCCGAAGCGATGTCGGCGACCAGCGTCGCGTCGGTCAACCGATAGCCGGCGACCTCGCGCAGCGCCCGCTCCCCGACCTCGCTACGCAAATAGGCCACGTCGTCAAGGCCGAAATCTACGACGGCTTAACCCCGGTCACCATGACGTTGTAGAACCAGCCCTTGGGCACCACGCGGCGCCACAGGTTGTCGTCGACCCAGCTCAGCGTGATCCAGCCGTTGAAGGCGAGCTTGGCCCAGCCCCAGCCGAGCTTGCCGGGCGGCACTGTCGACTCGAAGGTGCGGAGTGGCCAGCCCAGCATCGCAGCGGTGAATTCCGTAGTGCCGGTGCGCACGTCGACGGCGCCGGCGTTTGCGGCCATCCGCTCGAGATCGCCGGGAGCGAAGGTGTGTAGGTCGACGATCCACTCGAGGGCCGCGGCGCGTGAGTTCTCGTCCAGCTCCGCCTGGGGGCGCCGCCAGCTGCTCAGTCCGGGCAGCTTCATGGCACGGATGGTGACGTTCCAGGTCAAGTTCGCCAGCGTGCGCGCATAGGCGTTGCCGACCGTCGTGGGCTCGCCGGCGAACACGAACCGGCCGCCCGGCTTGAGCACCCGCACCACCTCGCGCAGCGACAACTCGACGTCGGGGATGTGATGAAGCACGGCGTGCC
>JAVRPG010000145.1:0-5066 GCA_032162325.1 Mycobacterium sp.
CAGCCCTGCGCGAATCGCAAACCCAACGCGACACCGAATGCGGTGAGCACCACGGCGGAGGCGGCCGTTCGGACGGCTTCGGCGAGTAGACGGCCGCTAAGGGCGCTCGCCCGATGGATCGGTAGCACCCACAACCTGGACAGCAGACCCGACTCGCGTTCTGCGGGCAGGGCCAGGCCTGCGCCAAGAGTGCCGAAGATCGCGCCGACGACCGCGCACATCGGGACCAGTCCGTAGAGGCTGTCGCTTCCGGTGACGGCCAGCACCGCCTTGCCGATGAGCAACTTGTAGATGACGAGGAGGAATGTCGGAAACAACAACGCCTGGACGGCGACGATCGGGTCGCGTCTCCAGCGGCGCAACAGTCGCCCCGCCTCCAACGCACTCTGCCGGATCATCTTGTGCGCCTTTGCATCTGCAACGCGAGAGCGCCGAACACCGCCAGCAACGCGATGCACCAGCCCACGGTGGCGGCCAGCCCGGCAACGGCGACGTGACCGCTCGCTAGCTGGCGCAATGTCTCGGTCACCTGCGACACCGGCTGATAGCGGACAAAAGGACCCAGCCATCCTGGAAACGCTTCGGCAGGCGCCATCCCGGTCGACAGCAGGACCAGCACCAGCTGGGGGAGCAGCAGCAGCTGGCTGGACGACTCGACGGAGCCGATCCGGGACCCCAGCGCATCCGCACCAAGACACACCGCCATCGCGAACGCCAACACGATTACGACGAACAGCATGCCGTAGCCGAGACCTCCTGCCATCCGGAAGCCGAACACCGATGCGACGGCGACGCTGGCGACCAGCGCGATCACCGCGCGGATCAAGCAGTAGAGCATTCGCGCCGCCAGTGGCACCACCGCCGGAATGGGAAGGGTGCGGAGCCGAACGCCAAATCCCGACAGTCGATCCCGCGCGGCGCGGTCGGCGGTCGTCATCGCGCCGAACAGCATCGCCTGCACGATGACGACGGGAAGGACATACTGCGGGTAGGTCATCTGCCCGGTGTGGATGAGGTTGCCCAATGCCAGGGTGAACCCGAGGAAACACCCCACCGGCGCGAGCACCGCGAAGAGCAGGTCGGCATCGCGCAGGGTGCCCGACACGGTCCGCAGGGTGAGTGCCGCCAGGGCACTCATACGGTGACCGCCGGCGACGTCAAGCGCAGGAAAGCCTCATCCAGCGACGGCTTGCGCAACGAGATGTCGGCGAGTTCGATGCCGAGTCCGTCCAGCCGGCGGAAGACCTCGCCGAAGGTCGCGACGCCATCGGGTGCCGGCACCGAAACGGCGGCTGCCTGCTGATCGATCAGCGTTGCGCATTCGGCACCGAACTCTGCGAAATCCGCCAATACCCTGGCGATTTCGGGCAGGTCCAGCGGGTCAGCGGGCGTGATCTGACAGTAGCTGACACCGACACGGTGTTTCAGATCCTCGGCGGTCCCACTGGCCACTACCCGCCCGGAGTTCAGCACGATTATCGAATCGCTCAATACATCGGCCTCTTCGAGGTACTGCGTGGTCAGCAGCACGGTGACGTCTTGATTACGAAGCGCTGACACCAGATCCCAGACATCGCGGCGGCTGCGCGGATCGAGGCCGGTCGTCGGTTCGTCGAGGAAGAGCACCCGCGGGGGGACGACCAGCGCGACCGCGATGTCGATACGCCTGCGCATTCCCCCGGAATAGGTGGACACTCGCCGGTCGGCGGCATGCCCCATGTCGAACCGCTCGATCAGTTCATCTGCGCGTCGTCGCGCATGCCGGTGCCGCAGCCCGCGCAGCCGACCGAAGAGCATCAGATTCTCACGGCCGGTGAGGAATTCATCGAGCGCCGCGGACTGCCCCGTCACACCGATGCTCGAGCGGACCTCGGCCGACTGCTGCTCGACATCGAATCCCGCTACCGTTGCCGACCCGGCGGTGGGGCGCAACAGCGTGGACAGGATGTTGATCGTTGTGGTCTTCCCGGCGCCGTTGTGGCCGAGCAGCGCACACACCGAGGCTCGCGCAACGGTGAAGCTCACGCCCTGCAGGGCGGACGACGCCTTACCGAACGACTTCGCGAGGTCCCGGCATTCGATCGCAACGTCAGGCATGGGTGTACTGCTCGACGCCGTCGGCCACCCGGGCGAACTCGGCGCGCATGGCCTCGACGTAGCGCATGACTGACTGGCGAGCAACGTCCGTGCCGGGGTAGGCGACGACCAACTGCGTTCTGTCGCGCATGCGATTGACCCACATGCACACCGCCTCCGACAGTCGGTTATCGCCCCAGATACCGATCCGCAGACCGTCCCAGTAGTCGCTGAACGGCAGTTTGCGGATGTCGATGTAGGACAGCATCGGAACCGGTCGGTCCGGAACCGCGAGGGGCCCCGACGATGGATCCGGCATCTCCAGCAGGTGGTAGTAGGGGACTGGGCCAAGCGCGATGTTCGCATCGAACGATGTCTGCGCGGCGCTCACAACCTCATCGAATGACGCATCAACAGTCGGAATCGCCAACGGCACGAAGCTCGCCAACCATCCGACAGCGGTCGAATAGGCGGGGTCTCGCCGGTTGTCGAACGGCGTGAGGCCAAAGTAGGTGGCGGCGCCGGTCAATCGGTGCTCGGCCAAGGCGGCGCAGGCGAATACCCCGCCACTGAACCGCGCTCCGGCTGCGCGGCAGGCCGATTCGAACCGCCGCCCTTGTTCCTCGTCGATCAGGTCGAATACGTCGATGGCTCCCGGAGTATCGGCCGTCGCCTCGCCCAATTCCAGCGGAAACTCGGGTAGGTCCCCTCCGTTCGCGGCGAGGAAGGCTCGCCACGACTGAATCTGGGGCGACGCTTCGTCCAGACTTGCGGTGTACGCGCGCTGGTTGCGGCAGTAGTCGCGATAGCTCGCGCCAGGCGTCAGCGCTGCCGGGCCGCTCTGGAGCGTGGTGAAGTACGTGGTCTGGATGTCGAGGAAGATCACGCCCGCCGACATGCCGTCGGCTCGCAGGTGGTCGATCGCGATGACGACCGTGAAGCGGTCCTCTCCCTGGATGATCCCGAAGGTGAAGCAGTCCCACTGCAGCGGGTCCGGTGTATCGAGGAGCAGCTTGCGGACCTGGGGCGGAGTCATCATGCCGTGGTCGGTCGGCGCCAGCGTGATGTTCTCCGGGTCGGCGATGACGTAACGGTGGATCTCGTCGTTCGCATCGAAGGCGAACCAGTCATGGTACGTATCGTGGCGGCGCACATGGGCGTTGACGGCTTGGGTCATGGCATCGATGTCGCAGACGCCTCCGATCTCCCAGACACCAATGCACAAGCGCGGGATATCGCGGCCCAGACTGGTCTGCCGGCGGTAGTACTGAAGGTGTTGTGACTGCTGGTAGCTCAAGGGCGCCGGGTGGGGTGCCGCCAAGGCGGCGCTCGCATAGCTGGCCTTGGTGGGATACCAGGACACGACGGTGCCCTCAGCTGTCCAGTCGTCAACCGTGCCTAAGAACATGCGCTTTCCTTTCGTGTTCGTCAGCTCGTGACGACACTCCCGAGGACGTCAGCGTCACCGCTGGGAACCTGCTGAACGGCATTGAATGCCAGAAACAGTCGTGGTCCGCAAGGTGTGGGAGTGCCTCGCCGGTTGCGGCGCGACCGCCCCGCCCGGCGATGCCACGCGGTGACCGCCGGCCAGGGGTGGTCCCGCAGTTGCATGCGCGGAAAATAGCAGGAATCAAACGCATTTGTGCAACGAACGATTTCCGGCTTAGTCATCAAAGATGAAGGGCTAATACGGTGGGGTTTGCTCGGTTTACGCCATTGCAGAATGGCCGCGTTCGGGACAAAGCTCACAGCAAGTTCTGGGGTAATAGCACTGGGTTGTCGGGGCCGCAACAGCTATGCCCCTGATGTGTGCCTGGCCGTCAAATCCTTGCTGCACTAGGGACTTTCAGCCTATCAGCCAAGCTAGCGATGCTAAATACCTTCGACCCGGATATTGCCAAGAAACCTGCTCGAATCGTGCAAGCGCAGGACACCGTGAGTTGTCACACTCGCCGCGGTTTGTAGACGCGCTAATTGACGTTTATCATAATTTTTGTATCGCGAGGAATTCGCGGTGAATTCCGAGCTCTCTGTGAGCGCTGGCGAAGTCCCTCAAGATGCCGGCCGGGTATACCGGCAAACCCTGGGAGATATGTCACGCCCGTGAGCGAATCAGGCGTTTCACAGGCGCGGCACACCGAAGGCCGGAGCCACTGGCCCGCAGCCGTATCCGCTGGCGGTGTAGTCCTTTTCGTGCGGCGCGTCGTACGCTCCTCGCCATGTGCTGGTTCGAGCGGATGACGAAGGCAACCGCCGGTCAGCGCGTCACGAGCGCGTCCGAATCGGTGCCGAGGTTCCGGTGCGCCCTTAGCTCAATGAGTTATGCCGGTCGGGCATACCGTTCGGTGAACCTTCGCAAGATCGTTGGGGGATGGTCGATGCTGCGTTGTCGTGCAGCTGATTTCAGTGACTCAGCCGTCTCGGGTGCGAAGTAGCCATAGTCCTTGTACACGTCGATTCGCATGCTGATCCCGTCAGCGTCGAGTTCGGGGTGAAACTGCGTCGCGTACACGTTGTCACCCACCCGGAAGGCCTGGATCGGGCAATCGGCCGAGTACGCGAGGCAGGCCACATCCGGCGGCAGCGCACTGGCTCCTTCCTTGTGGCCGCCGTATGCGTCGAATACGTCGGGAAGATCGGCGAACAGCGGATCGCGGCGGCCCTGTTCGGTGAGGCTGACGGTCAGGGCACCGACGGGCTCGGGGTGGGTGCGGTCGACGGTAGCACCGACGACAGACCCGAGCGTGCCGACGCCGTAACAGCAGCCGAGAAACGGAAAGTCGTGATCGACAATTCGGCCGATCAGCGGCAACAGCTCGGATTCGACGCGTCGCTGCGTCTCCGACTTCGAGTCGAAAGCGTCACTGACGTTGTACGGTCCACCGCCCAAGATGATCGCGGACCAGTCGGCGAGGTCGATGTTTCCCAAGGACCTGTGTGTCAGCCGGATACATTGCAGGCCGTCCGTGTCCAGCCCGGCGAAGCGCATC
>JAVRPG010000146.1:0-3511 GCA_032162325.1 Mycobacterium sp.
GACAGCGAGATCAAGGAAGCCCTGCAGGCGTTGCCGGAGGAATTCCGGATGGCGGTGTACTACGCCGACGTCGAAGGCTTCCCCTACAAGGAGATCGCCGAGATCATGGACACGCCGATTGGGACCGTGATGTCCCGGTTGCATCGCGGCAGACGTCAGCTCCGCACCCTGTTGGCCGACGTGGCCAGGGACCGCGGCTTCATTCGTGGCGAGCAGCAGCTCGACGCACCGGAGGAGGTGTCGTCATGAGCGACCGTGACGAGGAAAGACGCTGGTCCGCGCCGATCGGGCCCGTCGATCCCGAGCACCCGGAATGCGCGGCGGTGATCGCGGAGGTATGGACGCTGCTCGACGGCGAGTGCACGCCCGAGACCCGGGACAAGCTCAAGCACCATCTCGAGGAATGCCCGGCTTGCCTACGCCACTACGGCGTCGAGGAGCGGGTCAAGACGCTGATCGCGAAGAAGTGCAGCGGTGAGAAGGCGCCCGAAGGGCTGCGCGAGCGGCTGCGGATCGAGATCAGCCGCACCACGATCATCCGTCGCGGCTAGCGCACCGCTTTCGAACCGGCGTTGGGCCGCTTTCCGTGGTTGGCCTTGGAGTGCTTGCGGTCGCGCTTCTTGCGGCCACGCTTGGCCATGGTTTTCCTCCGTCTGGTCAGGGGGTTGTCTAGCCCGTCAGTGGCGGGCGCGTTCAGACCATTCTCTCATGGCCCTGCCGCAGTACCGTCCACCCGGCGTTGTGGTTCGATAGAGCGGCATGCAGCAGCCGGAACGAAGTGGGGTGAAGATGGCCGAGGATGTTCGCGCCGAGATCGTGGCCAGTGTGCTCGAAGTCGTGGTTCACGAGGGCGATCAGATCGGCGAGGGTGACACCCTGGTGCTGCTGGAGTCGATGAAGATGGAGATCCCAGTGCTGGCCGAGGTGGCAGGCACCGTCAGCAAGGTGAGCGTGTCCGTTGGCGATGTCATCCAGGCCGGGGACCTCATCGCGGTGATCAGCTGACGCCCTTCCCGCCGGGGTAATCCCAGATGTCCACTCTCGGTGACCTTCTCGCCGAGCACACGATGTTGCCCGGCAACGCCGTCGACCACCTGCACGCCGTCGTGGGTGAGTGGCAGCTGCTCGCCGACCTGTCCTTCGCCGACTTCCTGATGTGGGTGAGCCGCGACGACGGCGCGCTGGTCTGCGTCGCGCAGGTGCGGCCCAACACGGCGCCGACGGTGCTTCTCGCCGACGCCGTCGGCACCATGAACGAAGCCGATGAGATGCCGTTGGTGACCGACGCCTTCAACTCCGGCACCATCGGAAGGCAAAACCCAGCGGGACAACAGGATTCACTCGGTCTCAACGTCGAGGCTGTTCCTGTGCGCTACAAGAACGACGTGGTTGCGGTGCTGACGCACCAGACTGCACTGGCCGAACGCAACGCCAGCCCGCTGGAGAGCGCCTACCTGGACTGCGCAGGCGACCTGCTGCTCATGCTGTCCGAAGGCACCTTTCCCAATGTGGGTGACCTGGCGATGTCGCGGTCCAGCCCCCGGGTCGGCGACGGGTTCATCCGGCTGGACGGGGCGGGGGTTGTCGTGTTCGCCAGTCCCAACGCGATCTCGGCCTACCACCGGATGGGGCTGACCTCCGAAGTGGAGGGCCACAACCTGGTCACGGTCACCAGGCCGCTGATCGGCGACCCGTTCGAGGCGCAAGAGCTGGCCAACCACGTCCGCGACTCGTTGGCCGGCGGGTCGAGCATGCGCATGGAGGTCGACGCCGGGGGAGCGGCCGTGCTGCTGCGCACGCTGCCGTTGGTGGTACACGGCGAGGCCGTCGGCGCGGCGGTGCTGATTCGGGACGTCACCGAGGTCAAGCGCCGCGACCGGGCGTTGTTGTCCAAGGATGCGACCATCCGCGAGATCCACCATCGGGTGAAGAACAACCTGCAGACCGTGGCGGCACTGCTGCGCCTGCAGGCCCGGCGCACCAACAACGCCGAGGGTCGCGAGGCACTGATCGAATCCGTGCGGCGGGTGTCGTCGATCGCGCTGGTGCACGACGCGCTGTCGATGTCGGTGGACGAGGAGGTCAACCTCGACGCGGTGGTCGACCGGATCCTGCCGATCATGAACGACGTCGCGACCGTCGACACCCCGATCCGCATCAACCGGGTCGGCGACCTCGGCGTGCTGGACGCCGACCGTGCCACCGCACTGATCATGGTGATCACCGAGCTCGTGCAGAACGCGATCGAGCACGCCTTCGACACGCCCACCCAGCGGGGCTGTGTGACCATCCGCGCCGAACGCTCGGCGCGCTGGCTCGACGTCGTCGTTCACGACGACGGGAGAGGGCTGCCCGACGGTTTCAGCTTGGAGAAGTCTGACAGTCTGGGCCTGCAGATCGTGCGGACGCTGGTGGCGGCCGAGCTGGACGGTTCGCTGGGCATGCACGAGGTGCCGACCGGCGGGACGGACGTGGTGCTGCGGGTGCCGATCGGCCGCAAGGCCCGGCTCGCCCAGTAACCGCACAGCGCGGCCACAGTTTGTCGCCGATTTCACAAATTGGCGTTTCTGGACGCAATTCGCAAGAAATTGCATTTGCACACAGTTACGGCCCCGGCAAACTTTGCCGGGGCCGTAGCCAAATTCGAAATGCTGGGTTGCGGTTAGACCCCGCTACGAGCCTTGGTGCGGGCGTTGCGTCGCTTCAGCGCGCGCCGCTCGTCTTCGCTCATGCCGCCCCACACGCCGGCGTCCTGGCCCGAATCCAACGCCCAGGTGAGGCAGTCGGTAGTCACCGGGCAGCGATTGCAGACGAGCTTCGCGTCAGCGATCTGAGCAAGCGCCGGCCCGCTGTTCCCCACGGGGAAGAACAGTTCCGGATCCTCGTCGCGACAGACCGCCTTGTGGCGCCAATCCATTGATCTAATCTCCTTACTGTGTGCGCAGCGGGGCGCACGAGCTATTCTTCGGCTGTTAACGCGTGCACACGAAATGTTTCTGCACTGTTGCATCCGATGCTTTCACAGGCTGAACAGATGTCAATACTCGCGAGTTAACAAGTGGGTAATCTCACTAACGAGGGTCGTTGGCAGACCCCTCACTCGTTTGTACTACACTTAACCAATCTCCGCCCTCATTTGGCAGAGCTAATGCCATCAATGCAGGTCAGAGGGGCAATTTGTGGGTGGCGCAACCACGCCCAACGCATCAGGAACCGCTGTGAACGTCATCGCGTCGCGCGTCCCGAGGAAGTCACCGTCGATCTGACACGCCACCGGCGTGTCGCTCGTCACGCTCAGCCACGGCAGGTCGTCGTCGCGGATCAGGTGCTTGGCCTTGATGTCCGGTTTCTTCGACAACATCTGTCGCACCAGCCCCAAATTGGCCCAGACGTTCATGCTGGTTGTCGCGAACACGCCCAGGCCGGTCTCGAACGTGGTGGTGGGGTTCGTCCACACGGGCCGGGCGTTGGCATACGTCCAAGGACTCGAGTTCGACACGAACGCGAAATG
>JAVRPG010000147.1:0-9646 GCA_032162325.1 Mycobacterium sp.
TTGCGGTGGACCATCCTGGTGTTCGCGGTCGTCGCGGCGGTAGCGCTACTTGCGCCGTGGAACGCGGGAAGCCGCCGCTCGATCGTGTTCGGGGCGATGGCCATTGGACTTCTCGGCGCGCTGGCCGGACCCGCCGCGTACGCGATCGCCACGATCGGGCAGCCGCATCAAGGCGGTGGACCGTCTGTCGGCCCGGCCCAGGCGACGCGGCATGGAGGGTTCGGATTCGACCAGAGTTCGGACAACGCCGACCTCGACGCCATGCTGAAGGACACGAACACCGAATGGTCAGCCGCGGTCAGCCGCTCATCGAGCGCCGCAGGTCTCGAATTGCCTTCGGGCACAGCGGTCATGGCGATCGGCGGGTTCTCGGGCAGCGACCCGGCGCCGACGCTGAGCCAGTTCAAGGACGACGTTGCGCAGCACAAGGTGGCGTACTACATCGTCGTGAAAAACCCCGGCCGCGGGCCGGGCTGGACGAACCGGGGTCACGCCGACATCGCGGATTGGGTCGCGGCCACCTTCCGGTCATCCACGGTCGGTGATGCCACCGTGTACAACCTGTCGGCGCCGAAATAGGTTTGCGTTCCCGGTGTTAGCGGACCAGCCGGCGCAGCAACGCCGACGCCATGGCGATGCCTAGGATCGCGGCGACGACGAGGACGGCGACGTCGAGGAGGCCGTTGGTCGGCGACCCGATCAGCAGGCCGCGCAGCGCGTTGACCTCGTAGCTGAGCGGGTTGACGGCCGACAGCCAGCGCAGCCACTGCGGCATGACGTCGATCGGGTAGAGCGCGTTCGACGCGAAGAACAGCGGCATGGTGATGGCCTGCCCGATGCCCATCAGCCGGTCCCTGTTGCGGACCAGGCCTGCGAGCGTCATCGATAGACACGCGAAGAACGCCGCGCCCAACAACACAACGCCCATCGCCCCAAGGATTCTGAGCGGATTGACGGTCATGTGCACGCCGAGCAGGTATGCCAGCGCCACCACCCCGATCACCTGCACAACCGAGCGCACCCCGGCCGCGAACGCCTTCCCGGTGATGAGCGCCGCCGCAGGCGCGGGCGTCACCATCAGCTTGGCGAGAATGCCTGCGTCGCGGTCCCAGATGATCTGGATGCCATAGAAGATCGAAATGAACAGCGCTGACTGCGCGATGATGCCCGGCGCCAAGAACGCCAGGTACGGCACGTCGCCGGTGTCGATGACATGCAGCCGGGAAAACGTCTGCCCGAAGATCAACAACCACAGCGCAGGCTGCACCATCCTGGTGAACAATTCGGTGCGGTCATGGCGCAGCATCTGCAGTTCCACCACCGCGAAAGCGCCCACCCGCACGGCCATTCCACGGATGCGACGCCAGCCGCGCGGCGCACGGACAATCTCTACGGTCACCTTCGGCTCAACTGACACGGCGCGCCGTCCTCCTGCTCGACCGGACCTCACGGAACCCGGTCTGCGAGCTGTCCTCGGCCAGATCTGAGCCGGCGTAGTGACGAAAGACGTCCTCGAGTGTCGCGTCCGGCGACAGGGTCTGTTTCAACTCGGCCGGCGAGCCGACCGCCTGCAGCCGACCGTGGTGCATCAGCGCCACTCGATCGCACAGCGCGTCGGCCTCCTCCATGTAGTGGGTGGTTAGCAACACCGTCATGCCGAACTCTTCCTGCATGTGCCCCACCTGAGTCCAGACACTGTCGCGCGCAATGGGATCCAGACCCACCGTCGGCTCGTCGAGGATCAGCAGCGACGGCCGGTTCACCAACGCCTGCGCCAACTCGAGCCTGCGGACCATGCCGCCGGAGTAGGTGCCTGCCAGCCCGTCGGCGACGTCGAGCAGCTGCATCGCGTGCAGCGCTTCGTCGACCCGATCGGACCGTTGCCTGCGCGGTACGTCGTAGAGTCGTGCGAACAGCTCGACGTTCTGCCGGCCGGTCAACGCGGATTCGATCGAAAGCTGTTGCGGGACATAGCCGATGTTGTAGCGGATATCCATGGTGTGCCGACGCGAGTCGAGACCGAAGACGTACACCTCGCCACGCTGGACGGGCGTCAGCGTGGTCAGCACCCGCACCACTGTGGTCTTGCCCGCTCCGTTGGGTCCGAGCAGGCCGACGGTCTCGCCGCATCGCACCTGCAGGGTGAGGTCGTCGACCGCGGTGAACTGGCCGTAGCGGTGGGTCAGGTGCCCGCAGTCGATCGCAAGCGGCGTTGTCATGGTTGCCTCTCGTGCAGCATGCGGGTCATCTCGGTGAGGACCTCCAATCCACGCTCCAGGCTGTCGAGCCGGCCAGCGTCCAGCTCGTCGAGCACCGCAGACAGGGCGGCCCGGCGTGCGGCGCGGGACTCGTCGGCGATGCGCTGTGCGGGCTCGGTCAGCCGCAGCCGGCCTATCCTGCGGTCGTCGGAGTCGACGGTGCGGATCAGCAGGCCGTCGGCCGCCAGCTTGGACACCAGCGTCGAGGCCGTATTGGGCACCAACCCCAATTCGGTGGCGGCCTCCCGCACGGAGATACCGGGTTGGCGGCCGACCAACCGCAGCAGCTCGGCCTGCGACTGGGTCAGCCCGGTGGCGTCGAAGCCGCGCCCCGTCGACCGGCGGAGCTGTCGCCGAAACCGTCCCACCACGTTGAACAGCTCGGCGGTCAGGTCGGCGCGGGTATCCACGACCCGATATTACCTCTGTTACAGAGTCATTTTCCGACGGTGGCCCGGCAGAGCGGACAATGAAGACCATGGCCGTCTATCGGCTCAACGAACCTGCCGTGGCCAAGGCGTGCGCGCTCATCGACGCTCGGCAGTACGTCCTCGACAGCGACTGGGGTGAGGTGCAGCCGCGGGCCGAAGCGCAGAACTCCTACCTCGAATCGCATTCCTGGGACCAGTACGCCGAATGGCACCTGGGGCTGACGGAGGGCGCGAACGACGACACGAAGGCGCGATATGCCTTCGTGTACGGGGACTTTCGCCGCATACATCGCACCGGTTTGATCGCGTGTGTGTACCGGGCGTCCGAATGGCGGCACAAGGACGTCGAGCTCGCCGCCCACGACCTGCTGCAGTACCTCGACCGCAAGACCGGTCTGGAACCGACTCAGAAAAGGTCGTGACCGGCTACGGCCGCAGCATGAAGTCCAGGAAGCGGTCGCGCAGTTCGGGGGGCACGGCCGGGGTCGAGCCCGATGCGTGCATGAGCCCGACGCCCGAGGCGAACGCCACAAGCGACCGCAGTGCTGCGTCCTCGGGCTCGAACCCGCAGTCGATGAACGCCTGCTGGAGGGCCCGAAGCACCCGCCCGTCGCTTTGCTGGACGCTCGCCAGCACCGCGTCGTCGGTGAGCGCCCATACCCGCATCGCACGCTCGAGCGCCCAGTGCTGCGGGGCGACCAGTGTCCGCATCATCACGTCCAGGCGTTCCCGCGGATCGACGCCCGGCATGTTCTCGAACGGCCGTCGGTTCCGGTCGTGGAGGCTGCCCCACGCCTCGACCAGCGCACTGCGGTACGCGGGCATGTCGGTGAAGTGCCAGTAAAAGCTGCCCTTCGTGACATTGAGCCGCTCGCACAGCGCGTCGATCCGCAGGGCGTTTGGTCCGCTGTCGGCAAGGACAGCAAATCCGGCGTCGATCCAGTCGTCGGCCGAGAGCCGACGGCCACCGCGCGGCGGCGTCATGCTGGGCAGCATACGTGCTGTGCGGACACCGTTACTGACGCCCGTGAAAATTACATCTGGGAACGGTGCTGGCAACCGTGACCGCCAGGTAGGGCGCCGCCGCTCTTCGGCTCCTACTCCGGCCCGCCCGGCCGGCGGCGTCAGCGAGAAATCCAAGAAATCCCGAGTGCCATGGCGGCGGCCACGGTTGCAACAGCAGCTAACCGTACCATACGGCCTGGTACGGATACGGGAACTCGATCGGCAAGCGTGCTGCCGCACAACACTTCTGGGTCACGCGCGACCGTTGTCGGTCAGCCAGTCGCGCTGCCACTCGAGGAAATCCTCGTCGTCGGCGACCATGACAATCCGCTCGTCCCACGTGTCCATGTCCTCGGGGTCCCAATCGGTGAAATCGGGATCCAGCGACCGCGGCCGCGGCAGATTGCGGGTCACTTCGGCGGCGCCGCCTGCGATGGCCCGACACGTCGCCTTGCAGTCATCGTTGCGCTTTGAGCATTCGAATGCCGCGGACCGTCCGTCGGGGAACGTCAGCAGCAATTCCCATGTGCCGACGATCTCGAGGTAGTTGAGGTTGGACTCGCGCGCATCCAGTTTGGCGCCGACCTCGCCGAGCGGCCACCGTCCGACCAGCCCGTCGCGCGGATCGCGGTGAAACGCATATAGCGGAGGCGCGTCCGTCACCGCGAGGATTGTGTTCGACGGAAACCCGGTGCCTCGCGCTCCGGGTCCGCGCCGGAGGGCAGTCCGCCCTCGTCGCCGATCGTGGCCGCGGTGCCGCGCCGCTGGAACGGCCCGGCGGCCACCACCGCCTCCCCTCCGACGTGGCCAGCCACCCGTTCGGCGCAGTTCATCGGCTGAATGTAGACCGCGCGGTTTTGGCCGCGCCGTGCGTCGGGCAACATGGCTGCATGGCCGGTGACGAGTTCGACGACATCCCCCTTGAGCCCGAAGAGCAGCTCGACTCCGACGAGATCCGCAACGACGACGGCGACGAGGTGGTCGACCCGCCGGAGCGCTGGATCGAGGCCAAGGACAACGAATCGCTCGACGAGCGGTTGTCGGAGGAGGCCCCGGACGTGACCCCCGACAGCATCGACACTCGCGACGCCGACGATGGTTCACCGGAGGTCGAATCGATGCCCGACGACGCCCTCGACCGCCTGGACCCCGAGCAGCATGGGCGTGAACGCGGCCAGATCGACGGCACGCCGGAGGACGGCGACTCGTTTTTCGACGTCGTCGAGTGAACTAGTCAGCGGCTGCCCGCAGCACCATCACCGATCGGGCGGCCACGGTCACCTTCCCGCCGGCGTCGTGGGGTTCGGCGTCCTCGTCGGTTTCGGCCGCGGTGTAGATCACCGGAACCCACGCGGTGCCGAATTCGTCTGCGGGGAGCGCGAAGTCGATCGGCTCGTGATGGGCGTTGAACCACAGCAGGAATGAATCGTCGCTTACGCGCTGGCCGCGCTCGTCGAGATCGGGAATCCCGTGACCGTTGAGGTAGACCGCCACCGACTTGGCGACGCCGGACTCCCAATCCTCCTCGGTCATCTCCGAGCCGTCGGGGGCGAACCACTGGATATCGGGCAGTCCGCCGCCTTCACGTTGCCGCACCGGCCGTCCACTGAAGAAACGCCGCCTGCGAAACACCGGATGCGCGGCGCGCAGCGCGGACACCGAGCGGGTGAACTCCATCAGGTCGGCGTCGGGATGCGCCCAGTCGATCCAGGAAAGCTCGCTGTCCTGGCAGTAGACGTTGTTGTTGCCCCGTTGCGTACGGCCGAGCTCGTCGCCGTGCGAGATCATCGGAACTCCTTGGGAAAGTAGCAGCGTCACAAGGAAATTGCGTTGCTGCTGGGCCCGTAGCCCGTTGATCTCGGGATCGTCGGTCGGGCCTTCCACCCCGCAGTTCCACGATCGGTTGTGGCTCTCGCCGTCGCGGTTGTCTTCCTTGTTGGCCTCGTTGTGTTTCTCGTTGTAGGACACCAGGTCCCGCAGTGTGAACCCGTCGTGGGCGGTAACAAAGTTGATCGACGCGACAGGGCGGCGGCCGGTGCGCTCGTAGAGGTCGGCCGAACCGGTCAGCCGGTAGGCGAACTCGTCGAGGGTGGCCGGCTCGCCGCGCCAATAGTCGCGCACGGTGTCGCGGTACTTGCCATTCCACTCCGTCCACTGCGGCGGAAAGTTTCCGACCTGGTAGCCGCCGGGACCGACGTCCCACGGTTCGGCGATCAGCTTGACCTGGCTGACCGTCGGATCCTGTTGCACGAGTTCGAAGAACGACGACAGCTTGTCCACGTCGTAGAACTCCCTGGCCAGAGTCGAGGCCAGGTCGAACCGAAAACCGTCGACGTGCATCTCGGTGACCCAGTACCGCAGCGAGTCCATGATCAGTTGCAGTGTGTGCGGGTGCCCGACATTGAGGCTGTTGCCGGTGCCCGTGTAGTCCATGTAATACCGCTTGTCGTCCTCGACAACGCGGTAGTAGGCGGCGTTGTCGATCCCGCGCATGGACAGCGTCGGCCCGAGGTGGTTGCCCTCCGCGGTGTGGTTGTAGACCACGTCGAGAATGACCTCGATGTCGGCCTCGTGCAGGGAGCGGACCATGGCCTTGAACTCCTGGACCTGCCCGCCCGGGGTAGTGCTGCTCCTGTACTTGGGGTCGGGTGCGAGGAATCCGACGGTGTTGTAGCCCCAGTAATTGGACAGCCCCTTCTCGATGAGCGTGGAGTCGTTCACGAAGTGGTGCACCGGCATCAGCTCGATCGCATTGACGCCCAACGCTTTCAGGTGGTCGATGATCACCGGGTGCGCGACGGCGGCGTACGTACCGCGGATCTGTTCGGGAATCTCAGGGTGCGTCTCGGTCAGTCCCTTGACGTGCGCCTCGTAGATGACCATGTCGGCGTACTCATGGCCGGGCGGGCGATCCACGCCCCAGTCGAAGAATGGGCTGATCACCACGGACTTGGCCATGGCGGCCGCCGAGTCGTCGTCGTTGCGGCTGTCGGGATCGCCGAAGTTGTACCCGAACAGCGACTGGTTCCACTCGAAGGTGCCATCAATCGCCTTCGCGTACGGATCCAGCAGCAGTTTGTTGGGGTTGCATCGCCGGCCGTCGGCGGGATCGTAGGGACCATGAACCCGGTAGCCGTACCGCTGGCCGGGCTCGACGTTGGGGATGAAGCCGTGCCACACGAAGCCGTCCACTTCGGGCAGCGTCACCCGGGTCTCCGCGCCGTCGGCGTCGAACAGGCACAACTCGACCTTCTCGGCGGCCTCGCTGAACACCGCGAAATTGGTGCCGGAGCCGTCGTAGGTGGCCCCCAGCGGATACGCCTTGCCCGGCCAGATTTCGGACACCGCGCGAGCGTTCACCACGGCGACGATACGGTGTCGATCGATGCCCGCTTATCGCACCTTGTTGTTCGCCGTCGATCGCGGTGTGGCCACCATCACACTCAACCGGCCGCGGCAGCGCAACGCGGTCGGGGACGGGATGCGCGACGAGCTCGCCGACGCCTACCGGACCTGCGACCGCGACGACTCCGTGCGGGTGATCGTGCTGACCGGCACCCCGCCCGCGTTCTGCGCAGGCGCCGACCTCGGCGGCGGTGAGCAGACCTTCGCCGAACCGGGGCCGGGCTTTTCTGCGGCCGGGATCGCGGTGCCCGCGTGGTCGCTCTCCAAGCTGGTGATCGCGGCCGTCAACGGACACGCCCTGGGCCTGGGCCTGACGCTCGCTCTGCAGTGCGACATCCGGATCTTCGCCGCCGACGCGCGTTACGGTGTGGTGCAGGTCAGGCGTGGCGTCGTCGGAGATGCCTACTCGCACTGGGTGTTGCCGCGGCTGGTCGGGATCGCCAATGCGGCCGAAATCCTGTTGACCGGAGCGGTTTTCGACGGTCATCGGGCTGTGCAGCTGGGGCTGGGCAGCAGGGTGCTCGACGCCGGAGAGGTTCTCCCTGCCGCGGTGGAACTCGCACACGACATCGCCGAGAACACCGCGCCGATGTCGGTGGCGGCCAGCAAGCGGTTGCTGTGGGATTCGTTCGACCTGGATCGCGAGGCCGTCGGTGCCCGTGAGACAGACATTCACCTGCAGGTCATGGGCCACGAGGACGCCCGCGAGGGGGTGCGTGCCCATCTGCAGGGTCGCCCACCCCAGTGGACCGGAACCCCGCGCGACCCGACGGTCTAGGCGACCTCGACGCCGACGGCGCGCATATCCTCGACGGCCTTGGCGGTCGACTCGGGTGCCACGCCCGCGGTCAGCTCGAGCAGCACCCGCGTGGAAAAGCCCGCCTCGGCGGCGTCGGCGGCGGTGGCCCGCACACAGTAGTCGGTGGCGATACCCACGATGTCGACCTCGTCGACGCCGCGCTGCCGCAGCCAGTCGGTCAGTGTCGTACCCGACTCGTCGGTGCCTTCGAAGCCGCTGTAGGCCGCCGAGTGGTGGCCCTTCATGAACACGGCTTCCACGCGGGCCGGGTCGAATTCGGGATGAAAGTCCGCGCCAGGCGTGCCGACGACACAATGCCGGGGCCAGGAAACCGCATAGTCGGGGTTCTCGGAGAAGTGCTCGCCGGGGTCGATGTGGAAATCCTTGGTCGCCACGACGTGGGCGTAGCCGGGACCGCTCGCCAGTAGCTCGGAGATGGCGCGGGCGACCGCGGAGCCACCGGTCACTGCCAGTGAACCGCCCTCGCAGAAGTCGTTCTGAACGTCGGCGATGATCAGTGCCCGCATGCGTCCACGTTAAGAGGCGCCTATCCGCCGAACAAGAGATAGAGCCCGGTGAACGTGTAGCCGACCATCACCAGCATCATCGCCAGCTGTCCCGTCAGCTGATGACCGGCGGGCAACAACCGCAACGCCCTGTCGTGCGCGGCGATCACAGCGGCGATGTGGCCGGCCACCACACAACCCACCTTGATGCCGGCCAACACCGACGGATGCGTTGACAGCACGTAGTGCACCTCAGCGTGGCTGAGACCAAACAGGCCGATGATCGTCTGCTGGCCGCGCTCGACGAGATACGTCAGGTAGTGGGCGAACACGTAGCCGATGACGATCGGGATCAGCGAATGCGCCATCAGGCCGGGCAGTTCGCGGCGACGCTGCCGGTCGACGCCGCCGGTGGTGCGCGCCGCGAGCCAGAACGTGCCCGCGACGACCCCGGCGAACACCAGCAGCCCGGCGGTGCGGAGCAGCGTCGCCGTGGCGGTAGAACCGGTGTGTTCGTCGACGAAGTTGCGCCACTGGGGGTCGCCGAGAAGCTGTCGAACGCGGTCGATCCCAGCAGCACCGCCAGCACCGCGACGGTGCCGGCGCGCACCGGCAGCGACGGCAGGTGGTCGAACGGGTTGCCGATCGCGATACGGCCGTCGCGATTGCGGCGCAGCGCCGACAGTCGCGACGCCACCATGCTGTACACCTCGAACGGATCGGCGCGGGCGCACCAGCGTTCACCGCAGCACGCTGCCCCGGCCATCGTCACCGCGAGATAGAGGAGTAGCCAAATCTTGACCGCGGCAAGGGATCCCGGGTCAGGGCTGGCGAGCTCGAGCCAGACGAAGGCAAACAGGCCAACGGCCGCGGGCCAATACCCCATCGATTCGGGGTAGGGCAGGCCCAGCGACCGCAGGCCCAGCAGCCGGTGCACCGTGCGCACCGGGGAGATCGCGCGCCACACCGGACCAACGGCAAGCGACAGGGCCACCAGCCCGACCCACAACAGCACGTAGAACACGCCGGGCAGCGGGTTGTGCGCGTCCTGCGGACCGAGGAAGGCGGTGATCGCGACCCAGACCGCGAACAGCAGCGCCGCGATCGCCACGGCCCAGCGGGTGGCCGGTGCGTCGATCAGCGTGGTAACCCACTGTGGCAGCTCGTGTCCTGGCTTGTCGGGGTCGAACCGCGGACGCCTCCAGGTGAGCGCGACAACGGCGAAGGTGAACGTCAACGCCC
>JAVRPG010000148.1:0-5708 GCA_032162325.1 Mycobacterium sp.
GCGAACCGCTGCTCGCTGCCGGTGTGCAGGTCGTGTTTGACCAGCCCGTCGAACAGGAACCAAGACGGCTTACCGGTCGCGGCGTAGGTGTAGCGATACTTTCCGCCGGCGTACCCGGCGTTGATCATGCCGAATTCGGTGATGCTGTCCGACAACTGCTCCTCCCGCACCTCGCCGGTGACGAGGTTCAAGCGCCAGCGGTGCAGCCTGGACTGCAGCCGGTCCAGCGCCAGGAACCGGAACGCCTTCTGCCACCTGTCACCGGTGAGCGAATCGACCGGAGAGGGCTCGCCCTCGAAGAACCCGTCGAGAACGATCTCCTCGCCGTCCTCGTAGGCGTTGGTGAAGTGCAGGACGAACGTCGGATCGGCCTCGAACCACCGGATCTCCTCGGTTCCGCCGCGGCGGGGGATCACAGCGAACCGCGACGGCATGTCCCAGTGGAACCCCGGCAGATGCACGTCGGCCTCCAGCAGCCTGGGATCCCAGAACAGGGGAAAGTCGTTGAGAATGACGTAGTTTTCGGTGAACGCCATATCGTGCGGCAGCCGAGGGCCGGGCAGCGGCACGTCGACGTAGTGCACGAGGTCGTCGCTCTCGTCGACGACGCCGTAGTGCATGTACGGCGCCTCTTTGCTGTAGTTGAAGAACAGAAGCTCGCCAGTCGTGTCGTCGACCTTGGGGTGCGCCGACACGCCCCAATCGAAGGGAAACGCGCCGCCCCAGTCGGCCTTGCCCAGAGTTTCGCCGGAGTACGGGTCCACCCGATACAGGTCGCCGCACTGGTAGAAGCTCGTCAGCGCGGTGCCGCGGTGCACGATTACGTCGGTGCTCGAGGCGTCCTTCATCAACGTCCGCGCGCCCCAACCCTTGTCGCGTTTAGCGATCTGCACCGGTTCGGCCAGTCCGGGCCACAACGGGCCGCCCGCCTCGTTCTCTTCGGCGAACCCGTCGGTGCGGATGAACCTGTTGCGGTAGAACGCCTTCCCGTCCCTGAACCCGACGACGTGCACCATGCCGTCACCGTCGAACGGGTGGTAGAACTTCAGCGCCGGATGCAGCGGGTTCTCGGTGTTGCGGAGGTACACACCGTCGAGGTCGCGTGGAATCTCACCCTCGACGACGGTCAGGTCGTCGGCGTCCCACTCGGTGGTCTGCGGACGCCACGGTCCGGTCCGGTAGGGATGGTCGTCGTCCTCGGGCAGGGTCGAGAGGAACTTGCCGACGATCTCGACATCCATCTCACACCCCGCTCACGATAAAGCTCACTGTGGTGGCGGTGCTGCCACCGAAGTTGAGCGTGCCGAACGTCGTTGCGCCCTCGACCTGATAGTCACCGGCTGCTCCGCTCACCTGCTTGGCGGCGTCGACGAGCATGCGAACGCCGGAAGCGCCGACCGGGTGACCTCCGCCGATCAGCCCGCCGCTGGGATTGATCGGCAGCCGTCCGCCGATCTCAATCTCGTTGTTTTCGATCGCCTTCCACGATTCGCCCGGCCCGGTTAGGCCGATGTGGTCGATGGCGAGGTACTCGCTGGGGGTGAAGCAGTCGTGCACCTCGAAGCCGTCGACATCATCGAGTGTGACGTGGGCGCGGTCGAAGGCGTCGAGCACCGCCGTACGCACGTGGGGCAGCACATACGGGTCGTTGGCGGCGCGGTCGAGCTTCTGCTGCAGGCCAAGGCCGACCGTGCGGTGCCCCCATCCGTCGATTCGGCCGATCGGGTGTGCGCCAGGGTGGTCGCGCAGGTAGTCGTCGGTGACCAGGACGATGCCCGCGCCGCCGTCGGTCATCTGGCTGCAGTCGAACCGGCGCAACCGGCCCTCGACCGGCGGGTTGGCGTCGTCGGCGCCGAGTGGATCGGGCACCGTCCAATCACGGGTCTGTGCATTCGGATTGGAACGGGCGTTGGCGAAGTTCAGTTGGGCGATGGCCCGCAGATGGGAATCGTCGAGGCCGTACTGGCGGTCGTACTCGTCGGCCACACGGTCGAACATGTACGGCCACATGAACTTTGCGTCGGCGCCCTCGTGGTCGGTCCAGGCGGCGGCGCCGAGGTGCTGCGCGGCGGTGTCACCGGGCACCGTCTTCTCCAGTTCGACGCCGACGACCAGGGCGGTGCGGTATGCGCCGGAGCGCAGGTCGGAGATGGCCGCCAGAGTGGCGACGCTTCCCGATGCGCATGCGGCTTCGTGGCGGGACGCTGGCGTGTCCCACAGTCCGTCGTTGACGCTGGCCGGCATCGCGCCGAGATGGCCCTGCCGGGCGAACATCTCGCCGAAGGCATTGGCCACATGAATCACCCCGATGTCGGCGGCGTCGACCCTGGCCGCGGCGAGCGTGTTGTCCACCACTTCGGCGGTCAGGTCGGCGAAGTCATGGCCTTCCCGGGTGAAGTTGCGCGCGAAATCGCTCTGATAGCCGCCGAGGATCCAGACGTTTTCAGTGACCATGGAGGAACGGTACTACAACTAAGAGAGTGACTCGGGGCACATGCGGCAAAAGGGAAGGCGGCCCCGCCGGCTCTAGGTCTGAACCGACGAGACCTCAGCGAGCACGCTGGTCGACCATTGCGCCCGCCTAATGGGGCATTGCCCGCTGAGTCGATTGACAAACGTCTGCATATCGCCGGGCGACAGCGGGAATCCTCCAGGCATGACGCAGCCGCGGAATTACGACCTGGCTCAGCGAATGGCCGAGCTCGCGCGCGCCTCCGCGGCGCCGCGAAGCGTCGAAAAAGTGCTGTCGGATGTGACCGCCGCGGCGATGGAGCTGATCCCCGGAGCCGACACGGCAGGGGTGCTGCTCATCGGTAAAGGCGGAAAGTGGGATTCCGTCGCCAACACGTCTGAGCTGCCGCATCGGCTGGATGAGCTGCAGATGTTGTTCAACGAGGGGCCGTGCGTGGAGGCGGCGCTCGATGAACTGATCGTGCGGACCGACGATTTTCGGTCCGAGGAGCGCTGGCTTCGGTACTCCGCCGCGGTGGTCGAGATCGGCGTATTGAGCGGGTTGTCGTTCAAGCTCTACACCAGCGACCGCACCGCGGGGGCATTGAACCTGTTCTCGTTCAAGGTCAACGCGTTCGACGCGGCGGATGAAACCACCGGCGTGGTGCTCGCGGCGCACGCGGCGGCGGCGATCCTGGCCAGCCGTCAGGGTGAGCAGCTGGAGTCGGCGCTGTCGACGAGGGACCGCATCGGGCAGGCCAAGGGCATCATCATGGAGCGTTTCGGCGTCGACGATGTGCAGGCCTTCGAGATGCTGCGCAGGCTCTCGCAGGACAGCAACACGCGGTTGATCGACGTCGCACAACGGGTCATCGACACCCGCGGCGAATGAAACGCGACGGCGGATTGACGCGCGCGTAATTGGGGTATTTCACTCGTGGTGGAGATGGACGCGAGGGGACCTTGTGCACGTCAGGATGTCTGCGATCGTGGTCGGCGCGGCGGCCGCCGTGATGGTCGCCTGCGGTTCTCGATCCGCGAGTGCGCCCGCCGACCTCGTGCGCACGTTTGAGCCTGTGCCCGCCCCGGTTGCGGCCTCGATCGGTTCGCCCGTCGCCCTGCCGCCGAACGCCGATGGTGACCCGGCGTGTCCCGTCGCTGACGCATGGGGGAAAGACCCGTTTGGCGCGGGCATCCTGGTCACCCATTGGAGCGACGACACCGCTTCGGTCACTGTGCTGGTGCGGACGAGGGTCGGCAGCGATCAAGCGCAACGAGCCCTACTCGGCCCTGGCGAACTGCGGTTGTTCGAGTTCCCGGACATCGACCAGGCCGCCGTCGCCGAGGTGCTCATCATGACCAACACCCGACGGTGCTACGTGACGGCAGACCCGGCGGCGCTTCGCTGACAATTTCAAGATCAAAAGTGGCCCGGCAGGATTCGAATTGCGACACCTACGCCCGGCGTCACATTCGAGCGGCTGTCCACGTTCGGGGTGAGATGACAAGCCTGTGACTACCCTCGCAATGGGGTATTGACCTTGATGCCAGGGTAGGAGTAGAACATTTACTGCTCTGTAGGTCCTCTCCGAGGGGAAGCCCGGTCGCGAATGGTTTTTGCGCCGGGTATTGATCCTCGAGAGGGTTGCCGAGCGCACAAGTTGGCAGAGGGTATTCCGCACAAGGGGTATTGCGATGCAACAGCATCCGGGAAATCAGGATCGGTTCGCCGTTGTGAAATCCAGCGACGGTGACGGCAAGGAAGGCGTCGAGGGGACGTTAGCTGCTGGTGACCCCCAGCGGGTCGGCTGGTTCCGCTTCTACTTCGACGATGACCGCTGGGAGTGGTCGCCCCAGGTACAGAGGATGCACGGCTACTTACCGGGCTCGGTCAACCCGACCACCGAAATGGTCATGACCCACAAACATCCCGACGATTACCGCCAGATCGCTGACACCCTCGAACTGGTCCGCGAATCCCGTCGAGCGTTCAGCAGCCGGCACCGCATCATCGACTTGCAAGGCCGAGTCCATCACGTCGTTGTGGTCGGGGATCTTCTGCGCGAGGTCGACGGCAGGGTGATAGGCACCCACGGCTACTACGTTGACGTCACGCCGTCGGAACAAGAACGCCAGGACGAGGTGACCGCCGCCGTCACGGTTATCGCCGAGGCCCGGGCAGGAATCGAGCGGACTAAGGGCATGTTGATGCTGATCTACGGGATGGATGAACCGTCGGCCTTCGAACTGCTCAAGTGGCGATCCCAGGAGACCAATGTCAAGTTAAGGCTCCTTGCCGCACAAGTAGCCGCCGACTTCGTCGCCCATACCGGTAGCGAACAGCTCGCACCTCGGTCCGGCTACGACAAGCTGCTATTGACCGCACACCTTCGGATCAATGCGGATATCGAGTCGAGGGACGGTACCGTCCTACAGCCATCAGAGGACACGGGATAAGCAGCCCGTCACCTTCCCGTTGCCGGCCGGGACGCCTGCATACCGATCAGTTCCGGCCCGACCGCTGTCCGAGAAATTGATCTCAAGAAGTCAGAGTGAGGTGGCTGGTCGCTCCTAACAGGGTGACAGCGGCGCAACGCGCCGCGACTGCCGGGGCGCCACGTCGATCTGCGTGGGCCGCGGGAGCAGCGCGAGGAGGCTTTCGACACGCTGACCCGCGACCTCCGCTTTACCGCAACTGCTGAGCGCTTAAGCGCCGCAATCGGCGCGCCGTGCAAAGACCGCACATGGGCTCTGCTGGCTATGGACGGGCTCCGGGTACGCCCGCGCGAACGGCCACCGAGGTCGGTGTCGCGTTCTCAAACACGTCGATGACGACGTCGCCGTCTCGATAGTGGGCGGTTTGGTGCAATGTCGGCGTCGAGCCGATGATGTCGTTGGTTCGGTCGCCATCGAGGGGGTATCCGCTGACCGGATGGCGCCAGTGTGCGGCGAGCAGCGTAGTGCCGGGCATGAGCTTTGGCACCTCGCTATCCATCACCCGCCGCAGTGTGTTTTCGGATAGGTAGTACGCCACCTCGGAGAGCACGACGAGGTCGAAATCATCTGCCGGCCAGGCGCAGTCGATTGATGTGCGCTGCAACGTAACGTGTTGTCGCCGACCGGCCGCGCGCAGCCGGGCATCAGTCTCGTCAAGAGCCGCCTGCGCAATATCCGTCGCGGTCACGTGGTCGCACCTGGCCGCCAGCGCCTCGGTGAGGATCCCCACTGAGCAGCCCAGCTCCAACGCGTGACGGTAG
>JAVRPG010000149.1:0-11600 GCA_032162325.1 Mycobacterium sp.
GCACCGCCGCGAGTACCGGCGCAAGGTGCAACTGTGCCTGGACGTCTTCGAAACCATGCTCGCCCAGTCCAGTTTCGAGTTCGAGCGGCCACTGACCGGCATGGAGATCGAGTGCAATCTCGTCGACTCCGACTATCAGCCCGCAATGAGCAACCAGGAAGTGCTCGAGGCGATCGCAGACCCCGCGTATCAGACCGAATTGGGCGCCTACAACATCGAATTCAACGTTCCGCCGCGGTCGTTGCCCGGCCGTGCGGCACTCGACCTCGAAGGCGAAGTGCGGGCGAGTCTGAACGCCGCGGAGGCCAAGGCCAACGGCAACGACGCGCACATCGTGATGATCGGAATCCTCCCGACGCTGATGCCAGAACACCTTTCGGGCCGATGGATGAGCGAGTCGACGCGCTATCAGGCACTCAACGATTCGATCTTCACCGCCCGAGGCGAGGACATCCTGATCGACATCGCGGGCCCCGAACGTTTGAGCCTGCAGACGGAGTCGATCGCGCCCGAATCGGCGTGCACCAGCATGCAGTTGCATCTCCAGGTCTCTCCCGCCGACTTCGCGAAGAACTGGAACGCCGCGCAGGTGCTGGCCGGGCCACAGCTGGCGCTCGGCGCCAACTCCCCCTACTTCTTCGGCCATCAGCTATGGGCGGAGACACGTATCGAGCTGTTCACCCAGGCCACCGACACCCGTCCGGACGAGCTCAAGACGCAGGGCGTGCGTCCGCGGGTGTGGTTCGGCGAACGCTGGATCACGTCGATCTTCGACCTGTTCGAGGAGAACGTGCGCTTCTTCCCGTCGCTGCTGCCCGAGCTGTCGGACGAGGATCCGGTCGGCGAGCTGTCGGAGGGCCGCACGCCGATGCTCGCGGAATTGCGGCTGCACAACGGAACCATCTACCGGTGGAACCGACCGGTGTACGACGTGGTCGACGGCAGGCCGCACCTGCGGGTGGAGAACCGGGTACTGCCTGCAGGCCCGACCGTGGTGGACATGATGGCCAACGCGGCGTTCTACTACGGCATGCTGCGGACGCTGTCCGAGGAGGACCGCCCGCTATGGACGAAGATGAGTTTCGCTGCGGCACACCATAATTTCCTCGAGGCCGCACAGCACGGGATGGACGCCCGGCTTTACTGGCCCGGTCTGGGAGAGGTCACGCCCGACGAGTTGGTGCTGCGCCAGCTGCTGCCGATGGCCGACGAGGGATTGCGCCGCTGGGGAGTCGCGGGTGAAGTGCGCGATCGGTACCTTGGCGTGATCGAGGGCCGCGCCAAGACGGGACGTAACGGCTCCGTCTGGCAGGTGTCCACTGTGCAGGCGCTGCAGGAGCGCGGCATGACCCGGCCCGAGGCGCTGGCCGGGATGCTGCGGCTGTATTGCGAAGGGATGCACACCAACAAACCCGTGCACACCTGGGACGTTGCACCGACGGAGTAGGTTGGGCCCCATGGCATCTGACGTAATGGACTGGGACAGCGCATACCGCCAACAGGGCGCATTCGAGGGGCCGCCACCGTGGAACATCGGCGAGCCGCAACCCGAGCTGGCGGCGCTCATCGCGGCAGGCAAGGTCCGCAGTGACGTACTGGACGCAGGATGTGGCTACGCTGAGCTGTCGCTGGCACTGGCCATCGACGGCTATTCCGTGGTCGGCATCGACCTGACACCGACGGCCGTCGCCGCGGCCAACAAGGCGGCACAGGAACGCAACCTGCCCACGGCTTCGTTCGTGCAGGCCGACATCACGTCGTTCGCCGGCTACGACGGCCGGTTCTCAACGATCATCGACAGCACGCTTTTCCACTCGCTACCGATCGAGGGCCGCGACGGCTACCTGCGCTCCGTGCATCGCGCTGCGGCGCCTGGGGCCACCTACTTCATCTTGGTGTTCGCCAAGGGTGCCTTCCCCGCGGAACTGGAGACGGGGCCTAACGAGGTCGACGAGGACGAGCTGCGCGACGCGGTTTCGAAGTATTGGGAGATCGACGAGCTCCGGCCCGCCGCAATCCATGCCAACGTCCCGAAAATGCCAGGCATGCCCGGGATGGACCTGCCGCACCCCCTCGACGAGAAGGGCCGGGTGAAGTTCCCGGCGTACTTGCTGACGGCCCACAAAGCCGGCTAGTGGCCGGCGGCGGCGGGTTCGCGGCCGCCGGGCGGAGGGGCTTCCTCCTGCTCTTCCTCATCGACCATGGTGCGTTCATCGAACGGCTTGTCGCCGTCGAGCACCTGGTGCATCTGCCGGTGGTCCATGGACTGGGTCCACGCGCCGATGAGCACAGTGGCGGCCGCGTTGCCGGAGAAGTTGGTCAGCGCGCGGGCCTCGGACATGAACTTGTCGATGCCGACGACCAGGCCGATGCCGTCGAGCAGCTCGGGCCGGTGGCTCTGCAGGCCGGCAGCCAGCGTGGCCAGCCCGGCGCCGGTGACGCCGGCCGCACCCTTGGACGCGACCATCATGAACACCAGCAGCGACAACTGCTCGCCGATCGACAGCGGGTTGCCCATCGCGTCCGCGATGAACAGCGACGCCATGGTCATGTAGATCGCCGTGCCGTCGAGGTTGAACGAATACCCCGTCGGCACAACGATTCCCACGGTGGTCGGCTGTACGCCGGCGTGCTCCATCTTGGCGATCAGCCGCGGCAGGGCGGACTCCGACGACGACGTCGCGACGATCAACAGGTATTCGCGCGCAAGGTAGCGAACCAGCTTGAACACCGACACCTTGGCGGCGAAGCGCAGCAGCACACCGAGGATCCCGAACACGAAGATCAGGCAGGTCCCGTAGAACGCCAGCATCAGCACCATCATCTGGATGACCGCGTCAAACCCGGTGTCGCCGACCACTTTTGCGATGGCACCGAACGCGCCGATCGGAGCCAGCCACAGAATTCCCGCCAGAATGCGGAAGACCAGCTTCTGAAGCAGCACGATCCCGCGCAGCAGCGGTTCACCCGTGCTTCCCATCGCCTGGACGCCGAAACCGACCAGCAGCGCGACGAACAACGCCTGCAGCACGTTGCCCTCGGTCAGCGAGGAGAACAGCGTCGTCGGGATGATGTCCTGGAAGAACGCCGACATGCCGCCTTCACCGCTCGCTTCGGCGGCGAGTTCCTCACCCGCGGCCGGGTCGCCGGCGACGTTCAACCCGCTGCCCGGGCTGATGAGGTTGCCCACCAGAAGGCCGATGCCGAGCGCGACAGTCGACATGACCAGGAAGTAGATCAGCGCCAGGCCGCCGACCTTGCCGACGGAGGCGGCTTTGCGGACCGAGCCGATGCCAAGCACGATCGTGCAGAAGATGACCGGCGCAATCATCATCTTGATCAAGTTGACGAACATCGTGCCGAGTACGCCCAGCGACTTGCCGGTGTCGGGTGCCAGCAGACCCACCACCACGCCGGCGACGACGCCGACGATCACCATGATGTACAGCCAGTGGGTGCGGTCGCGTTTGGGTTGTTTCGATTCGTCATCGGCCGGCTTGGCCGAGTCGCCTTCTACCTGCGTCATCTCCGACTCCCTCGTGTCGTGCACGTGGGATATCCAAAAGTGCGCTAAGTCACACCTGGTCGGTCGCGGCAGCCAGGGCCTCGGCGAACTGGTCGAGGTCCTCGGCGGTGGTGTCGACATGCGGTGAGGCCCGCAGCACCGGCGTGGTCAACTCGAACGGCGCGCGCTGCACCTCGGCGTAGGTGGTGACGATGCCGCGCTCGGCGATCAGCCACTCCCGCACCTTCTGCGGATCGGCACCGTCGGTTGGCGTCAACGTGGTGATTGCGGTCGGCTCGTCGAGCGGCTCGACCACCCGCCAGCCCTTGACGTCGGCCAGCGCCGTGCGGGTCATGCGGCCAAGCTGGGCGAGCCGCTCGCGGATCCGGTCGGGCCCCGCGCCCAAGTGCTCCCCCAACGCCACCGAGTAGCCCACGCGCGCAGCAACATTCGCCTCGCCCAATTCCAGGGTGGGCATCACCGGTATGCCCAAGCCCCATTCCGGCGGCGGCAGCCGCGGCTTCAGCCGCTGCGCGAGTTCCGGACGAATCGCCAGCACGCCGACGCCACGCGGGCCGGCCATCCATTTGCGTGAGGAGCTGTAGATCGCCGCGGCGCCGACCGCGCAGTCGAGGTGCCCCAACGCCTGTGCGGCGTCGACCACGAGCGGCAGGCCGAGCTCGCTACACACCACGACGAGCTCGGCCAGCGGCTGGGCCAGCCCGCGATGGCTGGCCAGCGGGGTGAGGTGCACAAGGGCGGGCGGGTCGGCGGCCAGGCGGCGAGCGGCGTCGTCGACGGTGAGGCGGCCGAGATCGTCAGCGGGCAGCGCGCTGACCTGGAATCCGTTGACGGCCATGACAGCCAGGTTGGGGCCGTACTCACCGGGCAGGCAGGCGACTGTGCGTTCGTCGGGCCAGCTGCTGAGCAGAACGTCGAGCGCGTTGTTGGAGCCGGTGGTGAAGACGACGTCGGAGCCGCTCATCCCGGTCAGCGCGCCGACCGCGGCGCGGCCCGCGTCGAGCGCCGGGGCGGCAGCCTCCGCGGCGACGTACCCGCCGACTTCGGCTTCGTGCCTGGCGTGCTGGGCTGCCGCGTCGATGATCGCGAAGCTCTGCCTTGAACACGCGGCGCTGTCGAGGTGCAGGCCCGCGACCTTGGGTCGCACCGACCGCCAGCGATCGGCCAGGGAATGGGTCATTTCGTCGACAGGGACAGCCCGAAGTCACCGGCGGGATCGGTCCACCAATGCGTGCGCCGCAGACCCGCCGCGGCCAGTTCGGCCTCAACGCCGTCGGGCCGGAACTTGCACGACACTTCGGTGAGCATCTCCTCGCCCGCGGCGAAGTCGACAGCCAGGTCCAGTTCGCCGACGTGGACGCGCTGCGCGCTCGAGGCGCGCAGCCACATCTCGATGCGCTCCTCCTCGGCGTTCCACCGGGCGACGTGCTCGAACGCGCCGAGATCGAAATCGGCGTCGAGTTCCCGATTCACCACAGCCAGCACGTTGCGGTTGAACTTCGCCGTCACGCCCGCGCTGTCGTCGTAGGCGCGCACCAGCCGACCGACATCCTTGACCAGATCGGTCCCCAGCAGCAGGCTGTCGCCGGGCTGCAAGGTATCCGACAGCGCGGACAGAAAGTCGGCTCGCGGACCCGGCGTCAGGTTGCCGATCGTTGAGCCGAGGAAGGCGACCAAACGGCGGCCGACGCGCGGAATCTTGCCTAGGTGCTCCTCGAAATCGCCACACACCGCATCGATCTCGATGCCCGGGTACTCGCGCTGGATCGCCGAACCGGCCGCATTGAGCACTCCGGCGTCCACGTCGAACGGGATGAATCGGCGCAGGGATCCGCTGTCGCGCAAGGCGTCCAGCAGCATGCGGGTCTTCTCCGAGGTGCCGCTGCCGAGCTCGACCAGAGTGTCGGCGCCCGACGCGGCAGCAATCTCGGCCGACTGTCCACGCAGGATCTGCGCCTCCGCGCGGGTCGGGTAGTACTCGGGCAGCCGGGTGATCTGGTCGAACAGGTCGCTACCGACCGAGTCGTAGAACCACTTGGGCGGCAACGATTTCGGCGTCTGCGTCCATCCGTCCCGCACGTCTCGGCGCAGTGCCTGCGCGGCCGAGTCGGCGGCCAGGTGGTTGGACAGCGAGAGGGTCATGGCGATCCTTTCAGGGGGATCAACTCGACACGGAGCCGCCCAGCCGGCGACATCGGACCTGAGCAGGCCTCGGCAACGACGAGATGGCGGTCGGGGATCTCCTGCCAGTGGGGGTTGTCGTCGTATGGTTCGCTGGCCAGCACCACGCCGTCGTCTCGACGCAGCACCGACAGGGTGTCGCCCCACGTGGTGGCGCGCAGTTGAGATCCGTTGGCCGCCAAGATGTTCAGCCGGGCGTCGGGGTCGGCGGCCGCGACCTCCACGATGGTGTCGCCGAGCGCGTCGAGGCCACGCTCGAAGATCAGCGCGGCCAGCAGCGCGCTGTCATTGGTGGACTCGGCCTTCGAGGAGGGCGGCAGGACGGCCCGGTCGACGAGCCCGTTGTGAGACAGCAGCCACTGCCCGTCGGTGAACGGCGCCGACGCAGACGGTTCGATCGGCATGCCGATGCTGGCCGAACGCACCGCCGCGACAACGCAATCGCTGCTCAACGCGGGGGCCACCGAGGCGAAAGACGCGTCACCCCAAAGCGGTGCGGCGCTGCGCCACCGTCGCACGACGTCATTGTCGAAAAAGCCGACGCCCCAGCCGTCGGCGTTCATCAGGCCGTGCTTCTGCCGTCGGGGGGCATATGACTGCACCAGTAACCCCGACGGCTGGTCGAGCACCAGCGACGCGATCGATCGCGGTTCTCCGAGCCAGCCGAGGTGTCGGCACATCAGGCGTCCCAGGCCAGGCGCACGCCCGAGAAGATCTGCCGCCGGATCGGGTGGTCCCAATTGCGGAAGCTCGGCCGAAGAATGCCCGGCGCGACGGCCCATGACCCGCCGCGCAGCACCTTGTAGTCGCCAGCCCCAGAACCTTCGAAGAACGGCTGCGAATACCGGTCGTAGATCATCGGTGTGAAGCCCGGCCATGGCCGCAGCGGCGACGTCGTCCACTCCCACACGTCGCCAAGCATCTGCTCGGCGCCGTAGGCCGACGCGCTCGCCGGGTAGGCCCCGACCGGGGCGGGACGCAACGCGTCACCGCCGAGGTTCGCCAGGTGCTCGGTGGGTTCTGATGCGCCCCAAGGGAATCGGCGACGCCGTCCGGCCGCGGGATCCCAGGCGGCGGCCTTCTCCCATTCCACCTCGGTGGGCAGGCGCGCGCCTGCCCACGCCGCGTACGCCTCGGCCTCGAAATAGGTGACGTGCTGCACGGGTTCGTCGGCGGGGATCTCCTCGACGTGCCCGAGGCGGGTACGGGTGCCGTCGGGATTCCAGAACTGCGGCGCGGTCAGCCCCGCCTCCTGCCGATGTATCCAGCCGCGGTCCGACCACCAGCGCTGCTGCTGGTACCCGCCGTCGTCGATGAACCGACGCCACTCGCCGTTGGTCACCGGGACCCGGCCGATGCGGAAGGCAGGCACATCGACGCTGTGCGCGGGCCGTTCGTTGTCGAGTGAGTGCGGCTCGCTGACCGCGTCGACGCCAAGGATGAATTCTCCCGCGGGCACGAGCACGGATGTGCCCGCGACTCCCGAACGGCCGGGCGGCAAGGACGAACCTGTGCCCAGTAGCAGCGGCCCGGACCTCAGGTTCAGCGCCTGCAGCATGGTCTCGTCATGCTGGTTCTCGTGGCTGATCACCAGCCCGAACCGGAAGGCGGCGTCCCCAGAAATATCGGGCTCATCGGGCAGCGCTTCGAGGTTGTCGAGCGCCTTGTCTCGCACGGTGGCACAGTATGTTCGGGCGTCGGCCGGCGGCAGCAGCGGCAGCTCGACGCGGCTGGCGCGGGAGTGCACGAACGCGTCGTAGAGGCGGTCGACATCGGGCGGCAGCATGCCCGGCCGGTCCGGGTTGCCGTCGCGTAGCAGCCATAGCTCTTCTTGCTGGCCGATGTGCGCAAGGTCCCACACCAGCGGGCTCATCAACGGGTCGTACTGGCGCCCCAGCTCGGCGTCGTCGAAATCGACGAGCCGTAATGTGCGGTCTCTGGCGTTCGTCAGCTCACGCGCAAGCGTTTCGCGTGCGGTCACAACTCCCCTTGCGCCAGTTGGGTGATCGCCGTGTCAATCCCGTATTTCACCGCGCGGTCGGAGAAATCGTCGGCCGGGCAGCGTCCTTTCTCGACCGAACGCACCAACTGCCCCATCGATTCCTCGAGCTCGGTGGGTGCGCGTTCGGCGGCTGTCTGCACACAGCGGACGGCCGCCTCGTGCAGCCGTCGGTCGCCGAGGCCGATCTGTGCGGCGCGGTCCCATGCCGTGGCCACCGCCTCGGTGGCTTCGGCCGCGATATCGGCGGCGACCGGGTCGTCGAGCAGCGTGACGAGGGTGAACACCACCGCGGGCCACACCGCGTCGGGCAGGCTGTCGAGGTAGCGGATCTCCAGCCAGCGACGCGGCCGAACCGGCGGGAACAACGTGGTCAGGTGGTAATCGAGGTCGGCCTGCGTTGGCCTGCGGCCACCCAGCAGCACGCGGCCGTCGGCCCAGTCCGCAAACGGCACCCACTGCGTAATCGGAACCGCATCCATCTCCGCGGTCGGGTGCACGAGCATCACCGGCGCCTTCATCGCGTAGCGCGCCCAGTCGCTGGCAGGGTCGTCGCCGTTGACGCCGAGGATCGGACCGCAGCGTGCCGAATCCAGCTGGCTCCACACCCGCTGCCGCGTCGAGGCCCAGCCGGAGAACTGGCCCCCGAGCAGTGGCGAGTTGGCGGCGATCGCGATCATCGTCGGGCCCAACGCATGCGCCAGCCGCACCCGCGCCGCCCAGCCGTCCCGCGGCCCGGCGTCGAGGTTGACCTGCACCGACGCCGTCGACGTCATCATCGCCGCGCCCGCGTCGCCGGTCTGGCTGGCAATGAAGAACCGCTCCATCGCGCGGTACCGATCACCAGGGTTCACCCGCTTGGCCGGACGAAGCGGGTCAGCGCCGAGTAGCACGAGGCCGAGGCCGGCTTGCGCGAACGCCGAGCGCAGCACGGCGCGGTCGGCCGTCATCGCCGCGATGGCCGCCACCGGCTCATCCATCGGCGGCCCGGACAGCTCGACCGCACCGCCGGGTTCAACGGTGATCGCGCTGCGGCCCGGCAGCGGAGGAACACCGGCGATCACGTCGCTCAGCTCGGCCCAGTCCGGGCGGCGCATCGGATCGGAAAGGTCGAAGCAGTGCGCCTCGACTTCGAGGCCGACCCGCCCCACCGGACCATCGGCCAGACAGGTCTCGCCGATGTGCAGGGCGGCACTATATGCGCTGGTCAGCTCGTCCGCATCGGCGCGTGATGGATGCGCGTCGTCCACCTCGGACGTGATAGCGAAGGTCATATCTTCCGGCCCCTTCCGGGTAGGGAACGATCGCGGCCTTCACTCCATCTTCCAGAGCCCACCGACAAATTCCCGCGATTTTTGGGTGACACGTTCGTGACGTGTACCCGAAAACGTTGCCGGCTACTGTCCCAGAGTGTTTTGCATCGCCCCGGCCAGCACGTTCACCGCAGGCCCGCCGTTGCCGGATTGACAGACTTTTGCCTGCAGCAGAACGTTCTCCCGCTTGCGCGTCGTGACGAAGCAGCGGCGATCGGTGCCTGCCTCCTGCTTCACCCAGTCGGCGTCCGTTGCGCTGGCCGGCCCACCTGTGTAGGACCACACCTGGGTGGTGAAGTTGTCGAGGTGCATCGCCGTGGTCTGGCCGCTGCATCCCACGGTCCGGTCGACGACCCGATGGAACGCGCGGTCGGCAGCGTCATTGGTGGCGAATACGCCGATCGCCTGTTTGACGTAATGCGTCATGTCGGTGGGCGATACCTGTGTGACAGCGCCGTTGAACGACGCCAGATCCGGGTCGGCGTACACCTCGGGCAGCCCGATCTCCGCCCAGTTGTTGCAGACCGGATCGTCGACGTAATACGACTGGAACGGATCGGTGAACGTCCAGTCGAAGCGCATTGGCGCGCCGACGATGTTGCCGACCGAGCCCTTGCCCAGCACGGCGTAATTCACCACGCCGGGGTCGGACGGACGAGCGTGCGCCGGCGCCGCCAACGACAGACCAACGGCAAGACCGACGCCGGCGGCGGCGGCGATCCGCACAGGCCTAGACCTTCGCCGACAGCGAGACGTCGATGTTGCCGCGGGTGGCCTTCGAATACGGGCACACCTGATGCGCCTTCTCCATCAGATCGTCGGCGACGCTCTGCTCGATGCCGGGCAGGTAGCCGATCAGATTCGCGTTGATGCCGAACCCGCCTGCGGGGTCCTTGCCGAAGCCGACCTGCGCGGTGATGCCGGTGGCGTCATCGAGCTTGACGTCGTCGTTGCGCGCGACCAGTCGAAGCGCGCCGAGGAAGCATGCGGCGTAGCCCGCGGAGAACAGCTGCTCTGGGTTGGTGCCCTCGCCGCTTCCGCCGGCTTCCTTCGGCGGCCGGGTGTCGAGATCGATCCTGCCGTCGGCGGACTTCACGTGGCCGTCGCGGCCGCCTCCGGTTGCGGTTGACTCTGCGGTGAAAACGACTTCGATGCTCATGGCGTTGATCATGCCAGCCCGGTCGCAGACGGCAAGACGCCCCTCGTCACGCCTAGTTGACCTTCGCGTTGGCGCGCACGCCCTCCTCGACCTTCTTGCCGAGGTCGGGATCGACGTTCTTCCAGTACTCGAACACGCGCGACAGGACAGGCTCACGTACGCCTTTGGAAACGTGGCCAATGATGTTGTGCGCCAGGCGGTCCCGTGCTTCGTCGTCGAGAACCTCGCGCACCAGCGTGCCGGGCTGACCCCAGTCGCTGTCGTCGGGCCGCAGCGTGTACGCGGCGCGAACCATGTCGCCGTCGGCATACCAGTGCACCTCGGCCGCACGCTTGGGGTCGGCATGGGGGCCGCCCATCGAGTTCGGCGCGTACACCGGATCGGTCGCGTTGCGGATCCGCATCGCGCCGTCCTTGGAGTAGCTGTGCACGTCGACCTTCGGTGTGTTGACGGGGATCTGCTTGTAGTTGACCCCGAGCCGGGCCCGGTGCGCATCGGAGTAGGAGAACCCGCGGGCCAGCAGCATCTTGTCGGGGCTCAGGCCAGTGCCGGGCACGATGTTGTTGGGTTCGAACGCGGCCTGCTCTATCTCGGCGTGGTAGTCGGTGACGTTGCGGTCCAGTGTCAGTCGGCCGACCTCGTGCAGCGGGTAGTCGCCGTGCGGCCACACCTTGGTGAGGTCGAAGGGGTTGAACCGGTAGGTCTTCGCGTCCTCGAACGGCATGATCTGCACGTGCAGCGTCCAGCTCGGGAAGTTGCCTTCCTGGATGGACGTGTACAGGTCGCGCTGGTGGTAGTCACCGTCCTCGCCTGCCAGCCGGTCGCCCTCCTCCTGGGTGAGGAACTCGACGCCCTGGTCGGTCTTGAAGTGGTACTTCACCCAGAACAGCTCGTCGTTGGCGTTGAGCCAGCTGTAGGTGTGGCTGGAATACCCGTTCATGTGGCGCCAGCTTCGCGGGATGCCGCGGTCGCCCATCAACCAGGTGACCTGGTGCGCCGACTCCGGCGAGAGCGTCCAGAAGTCCCACTGCATGTGGTGGTCACGCAGGTTGGTGGCCTGCATCCGCTTCTGGGAGCGGATGAAGTGCTGGAACTTCATCGGATCCCGGATGAAGAACACCGGGGTGTTGTTGCCGACCATGTCGAAGTTGCCGTCGGAGGTGTAGAACTTCAACGCGAAACCACGCGGGTCCCGCCAGGTATCTGGGCTGCCCCGCTCGCCCGCCACGGTGGAGAACCGGATGACGGTGTCGGTCTTGGTGCCTGGTTGGAATACCGCGGCCGTGGTGTAGGCGCCGACGTCCTGGGTGACCTCGAAGTGTCCGAAGGCGCCGCCGCCCTTGGCGTGGGGTTGTCGCTCCGGGATGCGCTCCCGGTTGAAGTTCGCCATCTGTTCGATCAGGTAGTGGTCCTGAAGCAGGA
>JAVRPG010000150.1:0-3196 GCA_032162325.1 Mycobacterium sp.
CCGGACCAACACCCGAACTAGTGGAGGCTCACATCGTGGCGAAGGTGAACATCAAGCCACTCGAGGACAAGATCCTCGTACAGGCCAACGAGGCCGAGACCACGACCGCGTCCGGTCTGGTCATTCCTGACACCGCCAAGGAGAAGCCGCAGGAAGGCACCGTCGTCGCAGTCGGCCCCGGCCGCTGGGACGAGGACGGCGACAAGCGGATCCCGCTGGACGTGTCGAAGGGTGACGTCGTCATCTACAGCAAGTACGGCGGCACCGAGATCAAGTACAACGGCGAGGAATACCTGATCCTGTCGGCACGCGACGTGCTGGCAGTCGTCGACAAGTAATCACGTCATGTCCGCCCCGGCGATCCCCGTAACCACGGGTGATTTCCGGGGCGGCGTGCGTTTCGACTGCAGAAAGAGCCATGAGCAAACTCATTAGTTTTGACGAAACTGCGCGCCGCGCATTGGAAGCCGGCGTCGACAAGCTCGCTGACGCGGTGCGCGTGACGCTGGGCCCGCGTGGCCGGCACGTCGTTCTGGCCAAGGCGTTCGGCGGCCCGACCGTGACCAACGACGGCGTCACGGTCGCCCGCGAGATCGACCTGGAAGACCCGTTCGAGAACCTGGGCGCGCAACTGGTGAAGTCGGTGGCCACCAAGACCAACGACGTCGCAGGCGACGGCACCACCACCGCGACGGTGTTGGCGCAGGCGCTGGTCAAGAGCGGGCTGCGCCAAGTCGCCGCGGGTGCCAACCCGATAGAACTGGGCGCGGGCATCTCCAAGGCCGCTGACGCGGTGTCGGAAGCCTTGCTGGCCTCGGCCACGCCGGTGACCGACAAGAAGGGCATCGCGCAGGTCGCCACCGTGTCCTCGCGCGACGAGCAGATCGGTGAGCTGGTCGGCGAGGCGATGACCAAGGTAGGACACGACGGCGTCGTGTCCGTCGAGGAGTCCTCGACGCTGAACACCGAACTGGAAGTCACCGACGGCGTCGGCTTCGACAAGGGCTTCGTCTCGGCGTACTTCATCACCGACTTCGACGCCCAGGAAGCGGTGCTCGAAGACGCGCTGGTGCTGCTGCACCGCGAGAAGATCAGCTCGCTGCCGGACCTGCTGCCACTGCTGGAGAAGGTCGCCGAGAGCGGCAAGCCGCTGCTGATCGTCGCCGAAGACGTTGAGGGCGAGGCGCTTTCGACGTTGGTGGTCAACGCGATCCGCAAGACGCTGAAGGCTGTCGCCGTCAAGGCGCCGTTCTTCGGCGACCGTCGCAAGGCGTTCCTCGACGATCTCGCCGTGGTGACCGGCGGTCAGGTCGTCAACCCGGACGTCGGGTTGGTGCTGCGTGAGGTCGGCCTCGACGTGCTCGGTTCGGCCCGGCGCGTCGTGGTGACCAAGGACAGCACGGTCATCGTCGACGGTGGCGGCACCAAGGAGGCCATCGAGGCCCGCACCGCGCAGCTGCGGGCGGAGATCGAGGCCAGCGACTCCGACTGGGACCGGGAGAAGCTCGAGGAGCGGCTGGCCAAGCTGTCCGGCGGCGTCGCGGTCATCAAGGTCGGCGCGGCCACCGAGACGGCGCTCAAGGAGCGCAAGGAAAGCGTCGAGGATGCGGTCGCGGCGGCCAAGGCCGCGGTCGAAGAGGGCATCATCACCGGCGGCGGCTCTGCGTTGGTTCGCGCCCGCAAGGCGCTGGACAAGCTGCGTGAGGGGCTGACCGGCGACGAGGCCCTTGGTGTCGACGTGTTCAGCTCTGCGCTGTCGGCACCGCTGTACTGGATCGCCGCCAATGCCGGGCTGGACGGCTCGGTGGTGGTGAACAAGGTGGCTGAGCTGCCCGACGGGCACGGCTTCAACGCCGCCACACTGTCCTACGGCGATCTCGTCGCCGACGGCGTAGTCGACCCGGTCAAGGTGACCCGCTCGGCGGTGCTGAACGCCGCGTCGGTGGCCCGGATGATCCTTTCCACCGAGACGGCGGTGGTGGACAAGCCTGCCGAGGAGGAAGATCACGGCCACGGCCACCACGGCCACGCTCACTAGAGGCGCTAAACAAACACCCCCGGTCGCAAGGCCGGGGGTGTTTTGCGTGTGGCGCCACCTTCTAGGCCGGTGTTCTAGGTTGAACTATGGCTGCCACTGACGTGCACCCAACGGCTGGACCACGGAGCTCGGTCGCCGGATTGGATCTACACCTGGATCGCCCCGGCGGCAGGGTGCGTGACAGTGTGATGGACGCCATTCGCGACGCGATCCGTACGGGGCGGTTGGTGCCGGGGACCCGGTTGCCCTCAAGCCGCGCGCTGGCCGCCGACCTCGGCGTCGCGAGAAATACCGTGGCGCGCGCATACGCCGAACTCATCGCCGAGGGCTGGTTGACTGCACAACATGGCTCAAGCACATTGGTTTCTCAACGTGCGGCCGAGGTTGTCCGGTCCGTCGCCCCACCGCCTAAGCGACCGGCGCCACGCCGATTAGACCACGACCTGCGGCCTGGTCATCCGGACCTGTCGTCGTTTCCACGCGTCGAGTGGAGCCGCGCGGTCACGCGCGCGTTGAACGCGGCACCGTTTGAGGCGTTCGGCTACGCCGACCCACATGGCCTGTCGGAGCTTCGCCGCGCCCTTGCCCAGTATCTCGCTCGAGCTCGGGGAGTTCGGGCCCGGCCGTGCAACATCATCGTGTGCTCCGGGGCGGCTGAAGGACTGAGCCTCGTCGCCGGTGCTTTGGCAGACGCAGGGGTCGCCGCCGTGGCCGTCGAGGCGTTCGGCCTGCCCGCGCAACGGGCGTCGCTCACCAGAGCGGGGTTACATTGCCCCCCACTGGCAGTGGACTCCCATGGAGCTGGTGTCATGGCGCTCGAGCGCATGGCAGAGGTGGGCGGTGTGCTGCTCACACCATCGCACCAGTTTCCGCTCGGTGTGTCCTTGCATTCCGACCGCCTCGCAGCGGTCGTTGATTGGGCGCGACGAACCGGGGGAGTGATCATCGAAGATGATTACGACGGAGAGTTCCGTTACGACCGCAGCCCTGTCGGTGCGCTGCACGGTGTCGATCCTGAACGCGTCATCTATATGGGCACGGTGAGCAAGTCGCTGGCGCCGGGGCTTCGGCTCGGCTGGTTGGTGTTACCGGAACGACTCGTCGAAGCGGTGGCCCGGCAGAAGGGTGAAACCGAGGAGACCAGCGGCTTCGTCGAAC
>JAVRPG010000151.1:0-9824 GCA_032162325.1 Mycobacterium sp.
CTGCTGCCACTTCGCGAGATTCCGGCGGGTGTCCGCTCGCGGCAGAGCTACTGCGGATGGTCGGCCAGGTAGTCGTCGACCGGGATCGGTGACGCTGACACGTAACCGACGGGCAGCAGTACGTCGCCGGCGGTCGTGCGGTAGTAGACGTCCCATCGGAAGTAGCCGGCGAACGCGGCGGGATCAGCTGCCAGCACGGCGGCATAGTCATTGACAGCACGCACGTACTGGGTCGCGTTGTTGTACCGGAAGATGGCTTGGTCGCGATCATTCGTAAAGCCATTGGCGGCAAGGTAGCGGCCAGCCGCCATGATGCTGTCACGGGGCGAGTGGATGTCGCCTCCGTTGCCGTAGGCGTCGAACGTGGACGGCAGGAACTGCATGGGGCCTTGCGCACCGGCCGTGCTGACGCCCTCGATGCTGCCGAACCGGCTCTCGATCAGATTGATCGCGGCCAGGTAATTCCAGCCGACGCCAGAGGCCGCCTCCGCTTCGCGGTAATAACCCAACAACGCGTCGGGCGGAGCCGGAGGCACGATCCGCCACGCGGGGACCGTGTTCTTCACCTCCGTCATCGCGTACAACTGACGCCGAGCGTCGACATTGCGGTCGTACGTCTCCAAAAGCCTTTGTGGGATTCGGGGACGGGTGATCGCATCCCACTCCGTGTGGCGCCCGATGGCTCGGTACGCCGCCTGCTGGCGGTGTGCGGCTGCGGTCAACGCCGGCTCTGGCGTCGACGGGTCACGCAGCGCCTGCTCGTCGGCGACGAGGTCGTCGGCCACTCCCGCTGGGTCTGACGAGATCTTGGGCTGCGCGCCCGTGGCCGTGGTCGCCGCGTCGGGTGAAGTCGTCTCGTCCATCATCTGAGTTCGGACGGTCGCGGGGGCAGCCACCGTCGTTGCGGATGGAGGCATCGACGGCGCGCTGTGAGTGCAGCCGAGGAGTGCGCACGTGCTGGTGGCGAGGACCAGCAACGCGTGTCGGCGCCGAGTAGTGGTGCCTAGGCGTTGTCCGCTCACCGTGTTCGCATCCGTCGGTTGTCTGATCCAGCCGCTGGGTCGTGTTGACTCGTGCCAAGTCTGTCGTATCGGCCCGCATGACAGCAAACGGTTGGGACCAGATGTCACGTAGGTACCACCCCACCGCTTCCATGCGTCCGGAAGACGGCAGAGCTGTTCGCCCAAAAGCGAGGAAGACTACGGTAGAAGAGGTCTGAGGAGGTCTGCGTGGCTTGGGATTTCAGCACCGAACCGGAATTCCAGGAGAAGCTCGACTGGGTCAAGCAGTTCTGTGAGGAGAAAGTCGAGCCCCTCGATCACGTGTTTCCGTATGCGGTGCGCTCACCCGATCCAGCGGTGAAGGCATATGTGCGCGAACTCCAACAGGAGGTCAAGGATCAGGGCCTGTGGGCAATCTTCCTCGACGAGGATCTCGGCGGCCCGGGCTTCGGCCAGCTCAAGCTTGGTCTGCTCAACGAGATCATCGGGCGCTACGCCGGGGCCCCGCACATGTTTGGCGCCTCTGCGCCCGACACCGGCAACATGGAGATGCTCGCCGCCTACGGGACCGACGAGCAGAAGCAGCGGTGGCTCACGCCGCTGCTCAATCAGGACATCTTCTCGGCCTACTCGATGACCGAACCGCAGGGCGGAAGCGACCCCAACCTGTTCAAGACACACGCCGTCCGCGACGGCGCCGAGTGGGTGATCAACGGCGAGAAGTGGTTCACCTCAGCGGGCCGGGTCGCCGACATCTTGTTCGTGATGTGCACCAACGGGATGTTCGTGGTGCCGCGCAAGACGCCGGGAGTGGAGATCATGCCCGAGCCCCGCAACCACAACCACATCATCTACCGCGACGTGCGGGTGCCGCTCGACCACCTCCTCGGCCCCGAGGACGGCGCGAAGACCTTGGCGCAGCGGCGTCTGGGCGGCGGACGCATCCACCACGCCATGCGCACGATCGCGCAATGCAACCTGGCGTTCGACATGATGTGCGAGCGCGCGCTCAGCCGGGAATCGCACGGCAAGGTCATCGCCGAGCACCAGATGGTGCAAGAAAAGATCGCCGAGTCCTACACGATGATCAAGATGCTGCGCCTGTTCGTCCTGGAGACGGCGTGGAAGATCGACAACACCTCGACACAGGAGGCCCGCACCGAGATCGCCGCCGTCAAGTTCACGATGGCGCGCGTTCTGCGCGAGGTGTCGTTCAACGCCCTGCACATTCTCGGTTCGCTGGGCACCACCGATCTCACGCCCATCCAGGCGATGTACTCCGCAGCTCCGACGATGGGTATCGCCGACGGTGTCGACGAGGTGCACAAGGCGACCGTCGCACGCCGTGTGCTGAGGGACTACCGCCCGCACGAGGGCAATTTCCCGACCGAATTCCTCCCGCACAAGCGCGAGAAAGCGCGTAAGAGGATGCAAGCCGTGCTCGACGCCCGCCCGGACTTGGCCGCCTCCGCCGAGGCCTACCGCAAGTACTTCGGGCGTCGTCGCTGATCGGCCGGATCGCCGTGCTCGGCGTACTCGTTGCGCTGTTCGGTATCGCCAATAGAGCCACTACCGCCTTACGCGCTCCCTCGTCGGCGCGGGCCGAGCCCGGACCACCCGCGGCCACCAGAACCATTTGCCAAGTAGCGCCGCGATGGACGGTGTCATGAACGCCCGAATCACCAAGGTGTCGAACAGGAGGCCCAACCCGATCGTCGTGCCGATCTGGGCGACCACGACCATGGCGCTGGCTGCCATCGACATCATGGTGAACGCGAACACCAGGCCGGCCGCGGTCACGACGGATCCGCTGCCGCCCATGGCACGGATGATTCCGGTGTTGATCCCGGCCGGTATTTCCTCCTTCATCCGCGCCACCAACAGCAGGTTGTAGTCCGCGCCGACTGCCAACAAGATGATGACCGCCATCGCCATCACCATGAATTGCAGTTCCAAGCCCAGCAGGTGCTGCCAGAACAGAACCGACAGCCCGAAGGATGCGCCGAGCGACAGCACCACGGTGCCGACGATGACGCCTGCTGCGACGACACTGCGCGTGATCAGCAGCATGATGATGAAGATCAGCGTCAGCGCGGCAACGCCGGCGATCAGTAGGTCGTACTCGTTGCCTTCCTGCATGTCCTTAAAGGTGGAGGCGGTGCCGCCGATGTAGACCCTGGATCCCTCCAACGGCGTGCCCTTGATGGCTTCAAATGCAGCGGTCTTGATTGCATCGATGCGCTCGATGCCATCCGCGCTGAGCGGATCATTTTCGTGGGAGATGATGAACCGGACCGCGTGGCCGTCCGGTGAGATGAAGTTGTCCATGCCACGCTTGAAGTCTTTGTTGTCGAAGATCTCCGGTGGCAAGTAGAAGCTGTCGTCGTTGTGGGAGTCGTTGAACGCATCGCCCATGGCGGACTGGTTGTCGTTCATCGCCGCCTGCTGATTCTGCTGGCTCGCCTGACTGGAGTGCATGGTCAGCATCATCTTCTGCATCGACTTCATCGTCTCGATCTGCGGCGGCATCAGCGCCAGCAGCTGCGGCATCAGGGAGTCGAGTCGTTCCAGGTCTGGAAGCAGAGCCAGGACGTCATCGGTCGTGGTGTCGACGCCGTCGAGCGTGTCGAAGACCGACCGCAGCGACCAGCAGACCGGGATGTCGTAGCAGTGCGGCTCCCAATAGAGGTAGTTGCGAATCGGGCGGAAGAAGTCGTCGAAATCGGCGATGTGATCGCGTAATTCGGCGATGTCGATGGTCATGTCTCGCGTCCTGGCCACCAGGGAGTGCGTGACGGCGCTCATCTGTCCCATCAACGCGCTCATCTTCGTCATCGTGTCGATGGTTGTCTGCATCTCGTTGGCCTGGGTCAGCATGTTGTCCATGGTCCTCTGCATGTACGACCGGTTCATCTTCTCAAAGGTGCCGCTCATGCTGAGCTGAGCCGGAATCGTGCTGAACTTCAAGGGTTTACCCTCGGGACGCGTGATCGACTGCACCCTCCCGATGCCGGGCACCCCCGTTACGGCTCTGGTGATCCGATCGATCACTAGGAAGTCCGCCGAATTGCGAAGGTCTTTATCTGTTTCGACGAGCAGCATTTCGGGGTTCATCCTGGCGACGGGGAAATGTCGTTCGGCCGCTGCGAATCCCTCGTTCGCAGGCAGATCGGCGGGTAGGTACTTGCGGTCGTTGTAGCTGGGCTGGTAGCCCGGCAGGGTAAGTAGGCCAACCAAGGCGAGAAGGATCGTCATGGTGAGGATCCAGCCCGGCCACCGAACGACGGCGGCACCTAATCGTCGCCAAAATCGAATCCGCATGGCGCGCTTGGGTTCTAATAGTCCGAAGCGGCTCGCGACCGTGATTACTGCAGGCCCCAGAGTCAGCGCCACAAGCACTGCGACGACCATTCCGACTGCGAGCGGGATGCCCAGCGTCTGGAAGTACGGCAATCGGGTGAACGATAGGCAGAATGTCGCACCGGCGATCGTCATGCCCGAGCCAAGCACGACGTGGGCGGTGCCGCGAAACATCGTGTAGTAGGCCGACTCTCGGTCTTCCCCGACCGAGCGGGCCTCTTGGTAGCGCCCGATCAGGAAGATCGCATAATCGGTCGTTGCGGCGATCGCGAGTGTTACCAGGAGCTGAGTCGCGAAGGTCGACAGCCCGATCAGGTTGTGGTAGCCGAGGAAGGCCACCACACCACGGGTCGCCGACAGGCTCAGCACCAGGATTGTCAGGACGAGCAGGACCGTAACGATCGACCGATAAAAGAACAGCAGCATCAGGACGATGACGGCGACCGTCACCAGCTCGATGATTCTGATGCTGGCGTTGCCGGCGTTCTGTTGGTCCGCCTGCAGTGCGGGCCCTCCGGTAACGAAAACCTTGACCCCCGGCGGCGCAGACAATCCCGCAACGATTTCCTTAACCGCGGCGACTGACTCGTTGCCGAGAACTTCACCCATGTTCCCGGCGAGATACACCTGCACGTATGCGGCTTTGCCGTCATCGCTCTGCGCTCCGGCGCTTGTCAGCGGGTCGCCCCAGAAGTCCTGAATGTGCTGGACGTGTTTGGTGTCGGCCCTGAGCTTGGCGATCATGTCGTCGTAGAACCGGTGTGCGTCCGCGCCGAGGGGTTGGTCACCCTCCAGGACGATCATGGCCGAGCTGTCGGAATCGAACTCCTGGAAGACCTTGCCGATGCGCATCATCGCGATCACCGACGGTGCCTCTTTGGGGGACATCGACACCGCCTGCATCTCGCCGACGACCTCGAGCTGCGGCACGGTCACGGTCAAGACCGCGATGAGCGCTACCCAGCCGACGATGATCGGGACCGACAACCGGCGGATCCACCTGGCCAAGCCGCTTCTCCGCGGCTGCTCGGCGGGGATGACATGGTCGATCGTCGGGGCGCTCACCAGGTCGTCATCCGACGTGACCAGCGGGGTTCACGGTTGCGCCCGTCCGCAACGTGCCGGTTTGGGCACTCGGCGGAAGTCCTCCCTGCGGCGATACATCGGTCTAAGAGATACCAGATCCGGACGCTGCCAGTGGGGTCAGTTCACCGGTCGGTCAGGCCCGGGACCGCGTTTCGCCATGGGCGTGGACGAGCAGAGGCATCAAGCGGTGTTGGGCGTGATCAGTGACGGTCTATCGATAACGCACGCGGCCTCGTTCGAGCCCGTTTTCGCCGAAGTTGCCTTCGAGCGATTTGCACCTGGTCTGAGGTTCCGGCTTTCATGTGTAGTTATGCCTGAGATGGATCGTCGCAGCCTGATGTTGATGACGGGGATCGGCCTGCTGGCGGCCGCCGTCCCCGTCCCCGAGGCGGGGGCCTACCCGTCCCGACTCGATGCGCCTGCGGGGCCAGTGCCAGCGCCCGCCGCGCCGCCAGGTAACGCCGCTGGGCCGACCTACATCTTCCAGGACGAGTTCGACGGCCCGGCCGGCTCCGCCCCCGATGCGTCGAAGTGGGAGGTGGCGCTAGCCCGCGAGGACATGGAAGACCCAACGTATTGGGAGTTACCCGGGAACGTCGGCCAGTACCGTGACGACCGGCGAAACGTGTTCCTCGACGGCAAGTCCAACCTTGTCCTCCGCGCCGCAAAGGACGGCAGCACCTATTACAGCGGCAAGCTCTTCGGGAAGTGGAGAGGCGGCATCGGCCACACCTGGGAAGCCCGGATGAAGCTGAACTGCCTCACCCCGGGTTGTTGGCCCGCGTGGTACATGGCCAACAACAGCCCGGTCAACGGCGGCGAAGTCGACGTCATGGAGTGGTACGGCAACGGCCACTGGGCCGCGGGAACCGCGGTCCACGCAAAGTTGAACGGCGGAGAACACGTGAGCCACGGGATCACGGTGGACAGCGGTTGGCACACGTGGCGCGTCCAATGGGATGACGCCGGTATGCGCTTCTGGGAGGACTACGTCGACGGCGCGCAACCGTACTTCGACGTGCCGGCGAACTCGCTGCCGGACTGGCAGTTCAACGCGCCCGGCTATCAGATGTTTCCGATCTTGGGTCTTGCGGTTGCCGGCTCCGGGGGCGGCGATCCCGGAGCGGGGACCTATCCGGCGGATATGCTCGTTGACTGGGTTCGTGTCTGGTAGACCTGCCGCGCCTGCGGGCCGATGTGCAGCGCCCCGCGATTAAGCCAGCATCGGGTCGATCGCAGAACGGGGGACCAATACCTGGGTGGCGCCGGCCGCTTCGGGCAGCAGCTGACCTTGGCTGAAGAAGAAAATCACCCCGTCATTCGTGACGGCAAAATTCTGGTAGTTCATCGGGTCGTAGCCGGCGCTCGGCGCTATCGACACCTGCTGTCCGGTCTGCTTCTGCAGTTCACTCTGCACGATGGGGAAGACGACCTTCAACGGGTCGTCGACCCGCCACAACGGGGTTAGCTTGTCGTCCCCCGCTGTGTTGTAGGCGATCGCCTTGCGATAGCTCTGGTCCCAGTTGAACGCCTTGTACGAGGTTTGAGGGTGCGCGCCGCCGACGTTTTGATAAGTCTTGAGCACCACGGCCTGCGTGCCGCGCGGCGGTATCGCTGACCCATAGTTGGTCGCGGTGATGTCCAGCTCGTAGGGCATGCCGCGGGGGGCGGGCGATTTCGCCACGTTGAGGAATCCGTCTCGCGTCTGAGTGATGTAGTCGGCCACAGACTTCTGGTCGGGATAGTCGGCCGGAAAGCTGATATTGACGTTGTAGCCGGGGTCTGACATCTGAATCTGGCACGCCTGGCCGGTATCCACGCCCTTGAGGTCGGCGCAGTAGTTCTTGGGCGGCGCAGCCGCGGCGACACCGGAACAGCCGAAGAGCACGACAGCCGCGCAGACCACGGCCACCTTCAGGATGCGCATGTCTGATTTCCTCCGTGGGCAAACTATCGGCACCGGCGCCGCGGACGACAGATTACCGGTCGTGACATCCGGACCGACGACAACCCGAGCTAAGGACGGCCGAGCTTCTCGCGAACCCGGTCAGCCAAGAAGCGAAGGGTGGACACCGGCCGAAACGCGCGGGCGGCGTCGGTGAGCGCGTCGCGCGATTGGGTGCTCAGCTCTATGCCTGCGGCGCCGACGTTGAACTCGAGTTGTTCAACGCTGGACGCTCCGGGAATCGCGACGACGTTCGGCAGGCTGATCAGCCAGGCCAGCGCGACCTGCGCCGGCTTGGCGCCGACGTCCTTCGCAACGTCGCGCAGCGTCTGCAGCAGTGGCTCGATACGCCGCAGATTCTCGGAGCCGAACAACGGGTTCATCGCCCGAACCCCACCGGGCCGGTTGGCGAGGCTGTACTTGCCGCCCAGCAGTCCCTGCGCAAGAGGGCTGTAAGCGATCACGATGCGGTTCTCACGCTGGGCGAACGGCACCAGATCGTTGAGCGCACCGGGGCGGGCGAGGGAGAACTCGACCTGGTTGCTGATGACCGGCCGACCGAGCGCCGCGTCGGCCTTCTGCCATCGCGCGAGTGAATAGTTCGACACGCCGGCCGCCCCGATGGCGCCGCTGTCGAGCAGGCTGCGCATTCCCGGCATGATCACCGAATCGGGGACCACGGGGTTGGGCCGGTGGACCTGGTACAGCGGAATGCGGTCTAACTGCAACCGCTGCGCGCTGCCGCGCTCACGTTGTTTGACCACTGGTGGGAATGGTGCAATCGGAAAGATCTTGCTGGCCACCGCAACCTCGGAGCGCGCGTCGCCGAGTGCCTCGCCGAGGATGCGCTCACTCTTACCCATCCCGTATATCTCGGCCGTATCGAACAGCGTGACCCCCAAAGCACGGGCGCGCTGCACGATGTCGCGGGCGACGCCCGAGGCGTAGCTGTCCCCGTATCCCCATTCGCTTGAGCCAAACTGCCAGGTGCCCAGGCCGATCCGACTGACTCTTCCGATTCCGTCGACATCGAGATACTTCACGCGTCCACCGTACCGAGCGTCCAGATTCGAGTAGTCGACTACGCGTGTCTATCTGGTTCGTCGGCGAAATGCTTGTCGTTGTCGGCCGACACTGAGAGCCGGTCGCGAACGGCGAACGAGGGGGACGCCGCTCGCGGCCGATCTCGGTGTCGTCCAGACGCTTTACGAGTCCTACGCCGCAAGTTTGAGCACCCTGACTATTGGGCGGCGCGAGGTGGCGCTCGTTGGGCAGACTCGCCTCAAACGCTCGTCCCAATGGGGCTGACTGATCGGTCTTGCTGGCAAATAATGGTTCTACGTCGCCAGCGAACGGGAGTCAGCATGAACGTCACCGCGGGTCTTGTAGCAGCCACAATCGTCGCCGGCGCCGCGGTCGGCTTCGCTAGCCCAGCCCGGGCCGACGATTTCAGCGGCACCTTCATCCCGAACGGACCCGGTTTGCATTCCACCTGGGTCGTCACCCCGTGCGGGGCCGACTGCGCTCACATCGCGGACAGCACCGGCTGGAGCGTCGACGCCCACCCGTGGGCCGGACTCTGGAGATTCGTGGTGGAGCTCCCGGACGGGACAAAGTGCAACAACGACGGCACAGCACCAGGAACGGTCACCTTCAAGGTTGACGCTCCACGGCAAGAGGGCACCTTCCTCACCACGAATCCCGCAACGTGGTGTCCATTCGCACTCGCACCCGGCTACTCGCATCCGGTCTATTTCACGTTGACCAAAATCTGAGGCGCCGTCAGAAGCCGATCCCAACGCCGATGCCGCCCCAGCCCCAGTCGTCATCTGGGTTTGGACACGAGACGTCGACGTAGACCGTCGCGAAGGTGTTCTCACTGGGCGGGGAGTGGTTTGGGTTATGGATCGCGGTGACCTTGCACCACGACAGCGGCACTGAGCTGACACCGCTCACCCAGTTGATCTGGACGTCGTATCCCTGGGCTTCCAGGTCGTCGATGGTGGCACCGGCCGACTCGGCGCCAGCTACCGGCCACACCGGCTCGGCGGCGGCGACGGGCCCGTGGGCAAGGGGTAGCGCGGCGGCAAGAAGTCCTGGAGCGAGTAATCCCAACTTGAGTGACATCGCGGTCCTCCTGACCCGCGGGGCTTCCTAAAAAGAGCCTCTCCGTCAATAGTGCGCCGACGTCCCGCCTGCTGTAACGGTTTCGCTGAACCGGCGATGAATCATCAGAGCCGCGGCAACTGCTGGACCAGGCCCAGCGTTGGGGGAGATGGCTGCGCATGGCAGCAATGGCGGATGAAACCGCCATTGCTGCTTAAGGTAAGAGGAGTCGATGCACACATGAGTGCACCGTTTGAAATCTGCTCCAAGCGAAGCGTTGTCGCCGTTCTGGCGTCGGGAGTCGTGATCTCCCTCACAGCGCTCAC
>JAVRPG010000152.1:0-6414 GCA_032162325.1 Mycobacterium sp.
AAGGTCTTTGATCGCACCGGTCGCGCCGCGCAGCGTGCCGGCCGTGCCCTTGCCTGTGCCACCGGCACCCAGCGCGGTGCGCAGCTCCTCGGTTTCGGCCTCGTTGCGGTCCTCGGTCAACGCCCGGGCTTCGGCCTCGGCCGTCGCCACCAATTCCTCGGCTGCGGCATAGGCCCGCGACGGCGTCGCCGCGTCGCGCGCCAGCCCCAGGGCGCGCTGCCGTCGTTCCCGCGCCTGCTCGTCGGTCGCCAGACGCCGCGCCCGCCCGACATGACCGCCGCTGACCGACGCCGCCCACCGGGCGTCCTCCTCCGGCAGCGCGTCGGTGTCGATCAGCACCCGCGCAATCGCGTCGACCGGTGGCGTCACCAGCGCCACATGGCGGCAGCGGGAGCGCAGTGTGATCGCGATGTCCGCGGGATCCACCGACGGCGCGCACAGCAGGAACACCGTCGACGGTGGTGGCTCCTCGACGACCTTGAGCAGCGCGTTCGCGGCTCCCTCGGTCAACCGGTCGGCGTCCTCGATCAGCACGATCTGCCACCGCCCCGTGCCCGGTCGCCGCGACGCGATCTGCACGATGTTGCGCATCTCGTCCACGCCGATCGAGAGCCCCTCGGGGATGATCCGCCGCACGTCGGCGTGGGTGCCGGCCATCGTCGTGGTGCAGGCGCGGCACTCGCCGCAGCCGGGGACGCCGTCGGAGGTGCACTGCAGCGCCGCAGCGAAGCACAGCGCCGCGATCGAGCGGCCCGATCCGGGTGGTCCAGTGACCAGCCACGCGTGTGTCATGGATGCGGCGCGGGTCGCGCCAAGACCAGAATTGTGAGCCGAATCACCGCGCGCGGCCTGTGCCGCGGCCACCAACTCCACCTCCACGGCGTCTTGCCCCACCAGACGCGAAAAAACACCGGCCATCGCAAATAACAGTAGTGCTGCGAACCGACACGTCCGTCCCACAGCGCCCTTTCACGTCCCCACCGACCGATACGGTTGATGGGTGACCACCGAGGCCATCGCGATCGGACGAATCAGCGCATTCGTCCGGTGGGTGGCGCGCACGCCATGGCCGGTGTTCACGCTCGGCATGCTGCAGGCCGACATCATCGGCGCGCTGCTCGTGCTGGGCTTCCTCCGGTTCGGGCTACCACCCGAAGACCGCATCCAGCTGCAGGACCTGCCGGCATTCAACCTGGCGATCTTCCTGGGCTATCTGTTTCTGTCGTTCACCATCGCCTCGTTCCTGACCCTGCGGCTGCTGATCCCGGTGATGCGCTGGCAGCGACGAGACACGCTGCTGGGCGATCGTGACCCGGCCGCCACCGAAATGGCCCGCACCCGCGCGCTGAAGATGCCGTTCTACCGCTCGGTGGTCAACGTGACCAACTGGCTGCTGGGTTCGGTCGTATTCATCGTCGCCAGCTGGCCGGTCGCCAGCAAATCCGCACCGGTGGTGGCGGTCGCCACCGCGCTGGGTGCCACCGCGACGGCGATCATCGGCTATCTGCAGTCCGAACGCGTGCTCCGGCCGGTCGCCGTGGCCGCCCTGCGCGGCGGCGTGCCGGAGAACTTCCGCGCGCCCGGCGTCATCCAGCGCCAGGTGCTGACCTGGGTGCTGTCCACCGGCGTGCCGGTGCTGGCCATCGTGCTCGCGGTCGTCGCCAGCAAGTTCGAGATCCTGACGGCGCCCGCGGACCGACTCACCACCCCGATCCTGCTACTGGCCATCGCCGCACTGGTGATCGGGCTGGCCGGCACCGTGCTGGTCGCGATGTCGATCGCCGACCCGCTGCGCCAATTACGTTGGGCACTCGGCGAAGTGCAGCGCGGTAATTTCAACGCGCACATGCAGATCTACGACGCCAGCGAATTGGGTTTGCTGCAGGCCGGATTCAACGACATGGTGCGCGATCTCGCCGAGCGACAACGGCTGCGTGACCTGTTCGGCCGCTATGTCGGTGAGGACGTGGCCCGTCGCGCCCTGGAGCGCGGTACCGAGCTCGGCGGCCAGGAGCGCGACGTCGCAGTGCTTTTCGTCGATCTCGTCGGGTCGACGCAACTCGCTTCGACGAGACCCGCCGCCGAGGTCGTCAGCCTGTTGAATGAGTTCTTCCGTGTTGTGGTCGACACCGTCAATCGCCACGGCGGCTTCGTCAACAAATTCCAGGGCGATGCGGCGTTGTGCGTCTTCGGTGCGCCGATCGAGCATCCCGACGCCTCCGGTGCAGCGCTGGCCGCGTCCCGTGAGCTGCACGACGAGCTCATACGGGTCTTGGGCGAAACCGATTTCGGCATCGGGGTGTCCGCAGGCCGCGCCATAGCCGGGCACATCGGCGCACAGGCGCGCTTCGAGTACACGGTAATCGGCGACCCGGTCAACGAGGCGGCGCGCCTCACGGAGCTCGCCAAGCTGGAGCAGGACCACGTACTGGCGTCGGCGATCGCGGTCAGTGGCGCGCTCGACGCCGAGGCGCTGTGCTGGGACGTCGGCGAGATCGTCGAACTCCGTGGCCGTACCGCGCCCACCCAGCTGGCCCGACCGTTGAACCTGGTGTCGCCCAGTGAAGTCGACGAGGTGTCCAGCGACGTTTCCGGATGACGTCCGCGTCGCGGTTGCCGCACGACTTCCGAGCAACCACGGCGACGGTCGAATGTTGTCGCCGAGTTGTCGCGCAGAGGCGGGCAAAAAGCCGTCCGCCGCTGACGAGACGGACGAGGCACGTGTGACTACGCTCGCGGCACCTAGGCCTTCTTAGCGGCCTTCTTGGTCACCTTCTTGGCGGCCGCCTTCTTCGTCCGCTTCACGGGACCGCGCGCCCTGCGGTCGGCCAGTAGCTCGGCCGCCCGCTCGTCGGTGATCGACAGCACGTCCTCGCCCTTACGCAGGCTGGCGTTGGTCTCACCGTCGGTGACGTACGGCCCGAACCGGCCGTCCTTGATCACCATCGGCTTGGCGGTCGCTGGGTCGTTGCCCAGTTCCCGCAGCGGCGGCGCCGACGCGCGTTGCCCGGCACGGCGTTTCGGCTCCGAGTAGATCTTCAGCGCCTCGTCGAGCGCTATGTCGAACATCTGCTCCTCGGTCGCCAGAGAGCGAGAGTCGGTGCCGCGCTTGAGATATGGGCCGTAGCGCCCGTTCTGCGCGGTGATCTCCTCGTTGGTGTTGGGGTCGACACCGACGACCCTGGGCAGCGACAGCAGCCGCAGCGCGTCGTCCAGCGTCACCGTCTCCAGGTCCATCGTGCGCAGCAGCGAGCCCGTGCGCGGCTTGGGGCCCGTCGGCTTCTTGCCCTTCTTGGCGCCGCTGCCTGCATCGTCGTCGCCATCGGATTCCGGTTCGGGCAGCACCTCGGTGACGTAAGGCCCATATCGGCCGTCCTTGGCGACGACCTCGTGACCGGTCACCGGGTCGACACCCAGCGACCGCCCCTCTTGTGGTGTGGAGAACAGCTTTTCGGCGAGCTCCAGCGTCAGCTCGTCAGGCGTGAGCGAATCGTTGAGGTTGGCCCGCTGCGGCTTGGGCTCTCCGTCATCGCCGACGACCATGCGCTCCAGGTACGGACCGTTCTTGCCGACCCGCACATAGATCGGCCGGCCTTCTTCGTCGTCAAACAACGTGATGGAGTTGACTTCTCGAGCGTCGATGCCCTCGAGGTTCACGCCGACGAGCTTCTTCAACCCGCCCGATCGGGCGATCGAGTCCGGCACGCCGTGGTCGCCACCGAAGTAGAAGTTGTTGAGCCAGTTGGTGCGTTGCTCATGGCCGGCGGCGATCTCGTCGAGCTCGTCTTCCATCGCCGCGGTGAAGCCGTAGTCGACGAGCCGACCGAAGTGTTGCTCCAGGAGGCCGGTGACTGCGAACGCCACCCACGACGGGACCAGCGCGCTGCCCTTCTTGTGGACGTATCCGCGGTCCTGGATGGTCTTGATGATCGACGAGTACGTCGACGGTCTGCCGATGCCGAGGTCTTCGAGCGCCTTGATCAGCGACGCCTCGGTGTAGCGCGCAGGCGGCGAGGTGGTGTGCCCGTCAGCGGTCAGATCCTTGGCGTCGACGCGCTGGCCCTGCTCGAGCTGCGGCAGCCGGCTCTCGGCGTCGTCGGCCTCACCGCCGGAGAAGTCATCGAGGCTCTCGACGTAGGCCTTCAGGAAGCCGGGGAAGGTGATCGTCCGGCCGCTCGCACCGAACACGACCTGCTGCCCGTCGCTGGACTCACCGGAGATGCGCAGCGAAAGCGTCGTGCCGCGCGCATCGGCCATCTGCGAGGCCACCGTGCGCTGCCAGATCAGCTCGTAGAGCCGGAACTCGTCGTTGTCGAGCTGGCTGTGCAGCTGGCCCGGAGTCTGGAACACGTCACCGGCGGGCCGGATGGCCTCGTGGGCCTCCTGCGCGTTCTTGACCTTGCGGGTGTACTGCCGCGGCGTCGGATGCACGTACTCCTCGCCGTAGAGCTGGCGGGCTTGGTTGCGCGCGGCGTTGATCGCCGACCCCGACAGTGTCGTGGAGTCGGTACGCATATAAGTGATGTAGCCGTTCTCGTAGAGCCGCTGCGCAATGCTCATGGTGCGCTCCGAGGAGAAGCGCAGCTTGCGCCCCGCCTCCTGCTGCAGCGTCGAGGTCATGAACGGCGCGTACGGCCGACGGGTGTAAGGCTTCTGCTCGACCGACGACACCGTCAGCTGCGCGCCGCGCAGGCCGGCGGCCAACGCGCCCGCGCGGGACTGGTCGAGCACCAGCACCTCGTCGGGCTTGCGCAGCTCACCGAGCGAGTCGAAATCGCGTCCGGTGGCCACCCGTCGCCCGTCGACCGAGTTCAGCTTGGCCGTGAACGTGGGCGGCTGCGCCTGCGCGTTGGAGACGCTGGCATCGAGCTCGGCGGTCACGTCCCAGTAGCCCGCGCTGCGGAACGCCATCCGCTCGCGCTCGCGCTGGACGTTGATGCGAGTCGCGACCGACTGCACGCGGCCCGCAGACAGCTTCGGCGCGACCTTCTTCCACAGCACGGGGCTGACCTCGTAGCCATAGAGCCGGTCCAGGATGCGGCGAGTCTCCTGCGCGTCGACGAGATCGATATCCAGGTCGCGCGGGTCCTCGGCGGCGGCCCGGATGGCCGGCTCGGTGATCTCGTGGAACACCATCCGCTTGACCGGGATGCGCGGTTTGAGCGTCTCGAGCAGATGCCAGGCGATGGCCTCGCCCTCGCGGTCGCCGTCAGTGGCGAGGTAAAGCTCGTCGACGTCCTTGAGCAGGTCCTTCAGCTCGGCGACGGTGCTCTTCTTATCGGGGCTGATGATGTAGAGCGGCTCGAAGTCGGCGTCGACGTTGACGCCAAGGCGCGCCCACGACTCGGACTTGTACTTGGCCGGGACGTCGGCCGCGGCGCGGGGCAGGTCACGGATGTGCCCCCGCGAGGACTCGACGATGTAGTTGGAGCCCAGGTAGCCAGCTATTTTGCGCGCCTTGGTAGGCGACTCGACTATGACGAGCCGCCGCACGGCTCGGCCATTGGCTCTTCGCGCAAGCGGCTCATCGCCGTTGCGGCGAGTGCCGCGGTCCCCGTCAGCCACCTCTGCCTACGCTCCAATTCTCCTATTGCCACCGAATGCCGGATGTATACCTAGGCGGTTGATCCGGCCCCGCTGGCAATTGACAATTTCGCACCCCGCGCCAGCCGACGCAAACTGACCCCCCCGTCGAGGCCCGTCAGATGCGGGGCCATTGCTCAAACGCCTCGACGTTGCCTGGGGGTTCCCCCACGTTCTCTACCAGGCGCGATAGCCGTCGTCGCCCGCTGATCCGCAGCGCCGGATGCGCCCCCCTGGTGCCAATCAATGTCGGGGCGATCCCCACCCGCATCATCGCCGACGCCAGTGCCGCATGCGTGTCGGGCGCGTGCGGGTCCAGACCCAGCAAGTACCGATCGGCTTCGGGTGTGCCCGCGGCCAACGTCCAGGCCCTCATCTCGCGCGGCCCGGGCAGCCACTGCGGGGGCACGGTCTTGACCGCCCCAAGGGTCCAGTCGCGGGCGATGACCACCAGCCGCGGGTCCACGGTGGTGCGCACCAGCGGGGTGTTCTCGTCGGTACGGGAGATCTCGGGCTGCAGGCCGGCCTCGGTGATCATTTCTGCGAGGGCCTGGGCGCGCCACAGCCGATCCACTACGACCGACAGCCGTGCGCCCTCCCCGACCAGCACCACCTGGCCGGGTCCGGCGAGGATCCCGGTCAGGTCGGCGACCGCGGGGGGCACCGACTCGGCCGAGAAGAAGGACAGCTGGCTCACGCAGTCGACAGTAGGCCAGTGGCGCCGCACGGATGGGCCGCCGGGCCGGAGGTCCACCAAAACGAAAAACGCCCCCGCGCTGTCCGTTACCGGAACGGCGCGGGGGGTTTCTCGGATCCTTTAAGTGCGCGACC
>JAVRPG010000153.1:0-4849 GCA_032162325.1 Mycobacterium sp.
CCAGACGAGCAACACGGCGAACATCCTGACTGAGCAGCCGCAGATCCTTGTTGGCGGTGCAATGGGTGGGGCCAACGTGGGCCTCTACACCGCGCAGACGCTGCAGGAGTACCGGGACACCCGCGACGTCTACTACACCCACGTGCATCAAGGGCTTCGCGAGTCGCTGGACCACGTGCTCGTCAGCGAGGAGTTCTACGACAACAGCAGAAAACGCCTATGGCTGTTCGACGGTTTGGTCATCAACAACGACCACCTCAACTTCGAGGACCACAAAGGAACCGGCACCGGCGACCACGGTGTGGTGAAGGTGAGCTTCAAGTTCAACCCCGCATGATCCGTCGGCGGGCGCCGGCGGTCGCGACGCTGGTCGGGCCGTGGGAGGTGATGCAAATTGCCCACCAGTGAGCGACAACTCTTTCGCGAGAGAGCGACAAAGTCGCTCAGAGGCGGGCAAAACGACAACGTCGAATCCGTTCTGCCGAGCGTACGCTCGAATTACTACGGGTCGTCGGAAGGATTCGCGATGGCCGGAAACAAGTTGATAATTCGAGTGCTCGCCGCGATTGCAAGCGCGACAATCGCCCTCGTCCTTGCCGCCGCAGCCCACGCCAGCCCCGTCGGCCCCTGCGCGGAGGTGCCCTACGTCGGCGTCTGCGTCCCGATTGGTGAACAGCCCTCTCCCCCAACGCAACACAACTTTGGAGAGGTCGCTCTTCCTCCGGACACCAGCAGCGGCAGCCACGTAGTGAACTAGCGCAACGGCGCCAGCCCGGACCGAACGAGATTCATCGCCGCCGCGGTGATCTCACCCAGATCGCCGGTACATCCGTTACGGCCCCAATTCTCCACTGCCACAATGAGAGCGGCAGCCAAAGTTGCGCCCGCGACCTCGGCGACCAGATCGATGTCGGTCGTACCCGAATACCGGTTCTTGATGAAGTCGGTGATCACCCCGGCGAACGAGGACTGCACCACCCGCAGATGGCTGGCGATGCGCTCGGCGCTGATCAACTCCGTGCGGGCAGTCGCCGCCTGGCGAACCACCTCGAGATCATGGGGGAAGCGTGCGACGCTCGCCAGAACCGCGTCGAACACCGACTCAGACGGCGGCCGCTGCGCCAACGCCTCGGACAGCCACTCCACCTGTGTTTCGTAGTCCTGGAACAGCACCGCTTCCTTGGTCGGGAAGTGCCGAAAGAAGGTGCGCTCGGTAACCCCGGCCTCGCGCGCAAGCTCCGTCACCGTCACATTCGCGAAGCCCTTGCTGGCGAAACTCGCCAGCGCAGCGCACCGAAGCGCTTCATGTGTCGATCGTCGGCGCTGCTCATGAAGGTTCGGCGTCGCGGTCATGACTCGGCGATCGTATCCCACCCTTGCGGAATCATGTCAGTACTGACATATTTTGAAAAACCTAGGCAACCAGGAAGGAGGACTGGGCAATGAGCGATTACGACGCGATCGTCGTGGGTGCCGGTCACAACGGTCTGACCGCGGCGGCCGTCCTGCAACGAGCGGGTCTGCACACCGTGTGTCTGGAGGCCAACACCTACACCGGAGGGATGGCGGCCACGGTCGAGCTCATCGACGGATTCCGCTACGAGATTGCGGGTTCGGTGCAGTTCCCGATGCCGAGTCAGATCGCCAAGGAGCTCGGGCTCGACACGCTGCCCACGGTCGATGCCGAGGTGATGTCGGTCAACCTCGGTGACGAAGACGAAGAGCCGATGATCTTCTACCGCGACCCGATGCAACTCATGACCCACCTTGCCGACAAGCACGGCACCGACGCCGTCACGGGCATGGCCGGGCTGATCGGTTGGAGCCAGGGACCGGCAAAGGCTCTCGGCCGCTTCGATGTTCGCAAGCCACCCAAGACGCTCGACGAGATGTACGCCTGCGCGGCAAACGAAGCCGAGCGCACCGCGATCCACGATGTGCTGTTCGGGACGGCGATGGACGCCATCGACCGCTATCTGCCCGACAAGCACAAGCATGCCGTGCTGCGAGGCATGCTTGCCTTCCTCGCCATCAACTCAACCTATCGCGGGCCCTACACCCCCGGCAGCGCAACATGTTTGGCGTTCGCGCTGGCAGTTCCCGACGACACCACCGCGATGATGACGAAACTCGAAGGCGGCATCGGCGCGCTGTGCGAGCACTTACACCAACTGTTCGTCGAGAACGGGGGTGAGGTCAGATACCGCGCCAAGGTGGAAAAGATTCTCGCCAAGGGCGATCGAGTCACCGGAGTTCGTCTTCGCGACGGATCGGAAATCAGCGCGCCGGTGGTCGTATCCAATCTGTCGCCGGATCACACTCTGATCGACCTGGTCGGCGCCGAGCACCTGCCCGCCGACCTCGTAACGCGTCTGAGCGGCCGCGACCACAGGGCGTCGTTCGTCCAGATCCACTTTGCGCTCGACGGCCTGCCCGAGTTCGCGCCGCCCTACGATTTCCTCAACGAACCCGGCATGCAGGGATCCATCGGAATCTTCAATTCGCCTGAAGAACAGCAACGCCACTGGGATGAGTGCAGGCGAGGCGTCGTTCCAGACAATCCGTCGATGGGGATGCAGATTCCGTCCGTGCACGACGCAGGCATGGCGCCCCCTGGAAAGCATGCGGCAAGCGCGTTCGCGTATGCGTTCCCCGCAGAGACCAGCCGCGACATGCATGGTCAACTCAAGAACGTGATGGCAGAGAAGGTCATTGACAAGATCACCCGGTTCGCGCCGAACTTCCGCGATATCCAGATACGTCACATCACGTTCGCTCCGTACCACATGCAAACGATGTTCGCCGCCCCGTCCGGCGACTTCTGCCACGGTCTGCTGCATCCGGATCTGATGGGGCCCAATCGTCCTGGGCCGAAAGGGTTCCTCGACATACCCATCCCGACCGGCGGACTCTACCTTGGGGGCGCCGGATGCCATGGGGGCCCAGGGATCACCTTCATCCCGGGCTACAACGCCGCATACGCTGCGCTCGAGGACACGTCGCGATGACATTCGTGATTGCCGAGCCCTGCGCTCTCAACGCAAGGGCTTCGTCGCGGCGTGCAGCGCCACGATGCCGCCGGTGAGGTTGCGCCACCGCACTGCCGACCACCCCGCATCGGCGATCCGGTGTGCGAGCTTCGCCTGGTCGGGCCAGGCGCGGATCGACTCGGCCAGATAGACGTAGGCATCCGGATTCGACGACACCGCAGTGGCGATCCGCGGCAGCGCTTGCATCAGGTACTCCTTGTAGACCGTGGCGAACAGCGCGTTCGTCGGCGTCGAGAACTCGCACACCACCAACCGGCCGCCCGGCCGCGTCACCCGCGCCATCTCCCGCAGGCCTGCCGCGTGGTCGACGACGTTGCGCAGCCCGAAGCTGATCGTCACCGCGTCGAAAACCCCGTCGGCGAACGGCAGCCGCGTCGCGTCGGCCCCGACCTTCGGTACCGGCCTGCCCGCCCCGGCCGCCAGCATGCCGACCGAGAAGTCCGCCGCCACACACCACGCCCCCGACGCCGCCAGCTCCACCGTCGACACCGCCGTACCCGCCGCGAGGTCGAGCACCTTGTCCCCTGGCCCGATGCGCAGCGCCGAGCGCGTCGCCCGCCGCCAGAACCGGTCCTGCCCGAGCGAGAGCACGGTGTTGGTCAGGTCGTAGCGGCGTGCGACGGCGTCGAACATCGACGCCACCTCATGCGGGTCCTTGTCCAGCGACGCCCGGCTCACGGAGCCGACCGTACCTGCCACCTTGAACGCCGCCACCCACGACTGCAAAATCCCAATCCTGACTTCAACTGTTCTGCAAATTTGCAGCCGCGACTACGGCGCGAGCATGTTTGGCCGTGTTGGTCAGCGACTCGACCACTACGTAGTAGGCGGCGATCTCGATCTGTTCAGGCACCCGCCGGTCGACGCGCACGTCCAGCTCGACCAGAACGGTGCGGCGGCCGACCCGGGTGATGGCGGCAAGGCGCCGCTGTGTGAGGTGATGTCCTAATGTGTGGGTGTCGTGGCGTGGACGCCACGGCCGTAGTCGCCAACACTGGGTTTCATGGCTCGATCCGTGCTGATCCTCGGCTTTCCGGGCGTCCAGTCCCTGGACCTGGTGGGCCCGTCCGAGGTGTTCACCACCGCGACCCTCTGCCTGCAGGGAATGGGCCGCGCCGACGACGGCTACGACGTGCGCGTCGTCTCGCGCAACGGCGAGCCCGCCACCACCGGCACCGGCCTGGCGCTGGTCGCTGAACCGCTGCCCGACCCACGCGATCCCGTCGACACCATCGTCCTGCCCGGCGGGTTCGGAACGGACGCCGCGCGGCAGAACCCGGACGTCATCGGGTGGATTCAGATCGCCGCCGAGAACGCACGCCGCGTCGTCAGCGTCTGCGGCGGCGCGTTCCTGGCCGCGCAGGCCGGGCTGCTCGACGGCTGCGTCGCGACAACGCACTGGGCGTTCGCGGGGCAGCTGGCCCGCGAATTCCCACAGATCACAGTCGATCCCGAGCCGATCTTCGTCCGCAGCTCCGACCGGGTGTGGACGGCTGCAGGCGTTACCGCAGGCATCGACCTGGCGCTGTCACTGGTCGAGGACGACTACGGCACCGAGGTCGCGCAGACCGTGGCCCGCTGGCTGGTGCTGTACCTGCGCCGGCCCGGCGGGCAGACACAGTTCGCCGCGCCGGTGTGGATGCCGCGGGCCAAGCGCGCACCGATCCGCGACGTCCAGGAGGCCATCGAAGCTGAACCCGCTGGCGCACACAGCATTCCAGAGTTGGCGCGCCGAGCGGCGATGAGCCCGCGTCACTTCACGCGGGTGTTCACCGACGAGGTCGGCGAGGCGCCCGGCG
>JAVRPG010000154.1:0-4302 GCA_032162325.1 Mycobacterium sp.
TTCCATGCGACGGCGCACGATGTCGACGTCGTTGCGCTGATTGGCGAGGGCCGCGGTCTGCGCAGTTACCACTTGCAGATAGGTGTCCTCGCCCCCGATATACCGATTGGTGAAGATGCGCAGCGAAGTATCCGCGGCGTCCACCGCGTCCCGCTGCTGTTGCGCCTCATCGCCGAGGATGCGCAGCGCGGCGAGGTTGTCCTCCACCTGCTGAAACGCGGTGAGTGTCGTCTGCCGATACGATGCCACCGAAGCATCGTATCCGGCTCGCGCTATTTCCGACTGCGCATGACGCCGGCCGCCGTCGAACAGTTGCTGTGTCAGCGAGGTGCCGACTGCCCAGAACAGGCTTGGCCAGCCGAACCAGGTTGCCGCGCTGGTGCCCTCGAAGCCGGATAACGCGCTGAAGTTCAGCGAGGGATAATAGGCCGCCTGGGCAATGCCGATTTGCTCGTTCGCCTCGGCGACGCGACGTTCGGAAGCGGCGATATCGGGGCGTCGCTGCAGCAGTTCCGACGGGATACCAGCCGGGATTTCCGGCGGTTGCAAATCGAGCGGCGTGGGCGGCAAGCTGAACGCCGCCGGCGGCTTGCCGATCAGGGTGGCGATCGCATGCTCGTATTGCGCCCGCATCACGCCAATATCGGTATCTTGCACCCGGGTCATATCAAGCTGGGTCTGGGCTTGCGCGACATCGGACTCCGGCGCGTAGCCGCCCGCCAGGCGGTTCCGCGTCAGGCGCAGCGCGTCGCTGTAAGCCTTCACCGTGGCATCCAGCAGACGCTGCTGGGCGTCGGCGCTGCGCAGCTCGATATAGTCCAGTGCGAGCTCCGCATGCAGGCTGAGACTGACGGTTTCGAGGTCCGCGGAGGTCGCCTGCGCCTCCTCACGGGCGGCCGCTACGGTGCGGCGGATGCGACCCCATAGATCGATTTCATAGTTCAGGTCGAACGACAGTTGCAGTTCGCCTTCGGGCGGCGGATTGGGGATCAGGAAATAGGGCTGATGAGCCGAATCCTGCAACGAACTGGTGTTGGCGCCGACCGAAATGGTCGGGAACTCGTTGGCGCGCTGGTAGCCGATCATGGCGCGCGCCTGCCGGAAGCGTGCGTCGGCGATCTTCAGGTTCTGGTTCGATGCGGTCAGTTGGTCTTCTAGCGTATCGAGCTGCTGGTCGCCGAAAATCTGCCACCACGCGCCGCGCGGTATCTCATCACTGGGATGTGCCGGCCGCCAGGTGCCGGCGGTCTTGTAGTCGACTGGCGTCGCCTCCTTGAAGGTGTCGGTGATCGGCACGGTCGGCGTCTTGTACTTGGGGCCGACAGTACAGCCCGCCACCAGTAACGCGAGCGTTGCGATGGCGGGACGACGCATTACGCGGTGCCGTCCGGCTTGCTGTCCGCCACCCGCACGGACGCGCCGCCAGTCAGTGAATCGGAGGGATTGAGGATGACCTGGTCGCTTGGGCCGAGACCGGACAATACTTCCACCCGGTCGCCATAGTCACGGCCGATGGTGATCGGCATCAGCTCCGCCTTGCCATTGCGCACGACGCCGACGCGCAACCCCTCGCTGCGAAACAGCAGGGCGTTGGCAGGGACGGTCACCGACTGTGTTCGCCCGGGCAGCGTGAAATGCACGAACGCATAGGCTCCGGGCAGCAGTTTGCCGTCGGCGTTATCGACGTCCACTTCGACCAGCAGTGTACGCGAAGCAAGGTTGATTGCTCCACTGCTGCGCGCCAGGCGGCCGTGGAACACCTGCCCCGGATATTCGTCGAACGTTAGGGTCGGTGTCGCGCCGGGCTGCATGGCGGGGGAATCGATCTCTGGCACCGCGACGAAGATGCGCAACGTCTTGGTCGCCGTCATATGAAACAGCTCTGTTGTCGGCGTGCCCGCCCCGGCGTTGATCAGGTCACCCACGTCGGTGTTGCGGGCGGTGATCTCGCCATCGAAGGGCGCGTAGACGTTTTCGTAGGACTGCAGTTCCTCCAGTCGCGACACATCAGCCTGGCGTGAGGCAACGATGGCCTCATCGGCGTTGTAGGCACCGGCTGCGTTGTCGCGCTCCTGTGTCGAAACGGACTGACTCTTCAGCAGGGTCGCGGTTCGTTGGGCTGTGATGCCGGCCAAGCGGGAATTGGCCTGCGCCGTCTGCAGGTCGGCGCGGGCTTGCCGCAGCTGGGCATCGAGTTCCGGCGTTTCGATCTGCGCCAGCAACTGACCCTGGCGGACATGCGCACCGATGTCGAAATACCAGCGTTTCAGGTAGCCATTGGTACGCGCGTAGATCGGTGTGTCGGTAAACGCCATGGTCTGGCCAGGCAGCACCAGTTCCTGGTCCGTCGCGTTATGCAGCGGATGCACAACTTCGACGAACGGCACCGCGTCCTGGGTGGTGACGACTGCCAGGCTGGCCTCGGCTTCGGCACGTTGGCGGATGCCGATGTAAATAGCGACCCCGAGCAGAGCGGCCAGGATAGAAGCTGTCAGCACAGGTCCTTTGCGCCGCCGCGTCGTCGGTGGGGCTGCGCGGTCCGTGGTTCGCCCGAGTATGGCTGATGCGTCTTGTTGCTGCAACATAATGTCATTCCTCAAATTGCGGGAACCCCGGCGGGGGCGCCTTGTGACGCCGGCCGTGCAACAATGAAAACACAGTCGGGACAAAGACCAGGGTGGCAACCGTTGCCAGCATCAGGCCGCCGATGACGGCGCGGCCTAGCGGCGCATTTTGCTCGCCGCCTTCACCAAGACCGAGCGCCATCGGCACCATGCCGATGATCATCGCCAGCGACGTCATCAGCACCGGACGGAAGCGGGTGAAGCCTGCCTCGATCGCGGCCAGGGACGAATCGCCGTGTGCGGCGAGGCGCTCACGCGCGAACGAGACCATCAGGATGCTGTTGGCGGTGGCCACACCCATACACATGATCGCGCCCATCAGCGCGGGCACGCTCAGTGTCGTTCCGGTAAAAAACAGGCACAGCACGATGCCCGCGAGCGCGGCCGGCAACGCGGTGATGATGATGAACGGGTCGAGCCACGACTGGAAGTTCACCACGATCAGCAGATAGACCAGCAGGATCGAGAACCCGAGGCCGGTCAGCAGGCTCACATACGCGCCACGCATGGTCTCGAGCTGGCCACGCAGGGTGACGAAACTGCCGCGCGGCAACAGGTGGCGGTTGGCATCGACGATGCGCGCGATGTCTCGGCCGGCTGCTCCCAGATCGCGTCCCTGCACGTTGGCATAGACATCGACGACGCGCCGGATGTTGTAGTGATCAACTGCCGCCATCTCTGTCGATCGCTTGATGGTGGCGAGATCCGCCAGGATCGCCGGCGCTCTCTCGGTGGGCCCGGTGACCGGAATGTTCTGCATGTCACGCAGCGATTGAATGTCGTATTGCGGCGCCTCGGCGGCGAGGTTGTAGCTGACGCCATTCTTCCAGTTCAGGAAAAACATCGGCGCAGTCTGAAAGCTGCCGCTCAAAGTATCCAGCACGCTGTCGGCCACGTCCCGCTCGGTCAGCCCGTTCTGCTGCGCCTTGGTACGATCGACGTCGACCTCGAGATCCGGATAGTCGAAATTCTGCTGGATGCGGGCGTCAACGATGCCGGGCACAGTGCGCACCTGGGCAAGTATGCGGTCAGCGACAGCATGGTTGGCATTGATGTCGGCGCCATCGATCTGAACGTCGATCGGAGCGGGCAGGCCGAAATTCAGGATCTGGGTGATCATGTCGGCCGGCAGGGAGTAGAAGGTGACACCGGGGAATTTGCTCGCCAGATCGGCGCGGATCGCCTTGACGTAGTCGGCGGTCGGCTGGTGGTCGGGCTTGAGCGAAACCATGATGTCGGCGTCGGCGCCGCCGATCACACGCGAGGACGTGTGGGTCAGGTTAATGGTGCTATAGGGCAGACCAATGTTGTCGAGGATCGTCTCCATATCGCGCACCGGAATGATCTTGCGGATATCGCCTTCGACAAGGTCGGCAAGCCGAGCGGTTTCCTCAATGCGGGTGCCGGTCTTGGCGCGCATATGCAGGATGAACTGTCCGCTGTCGGTGGTCGGGAAGAAGTCCTGGCCAAGGAATGGCACCAGCAGGAAGACCGCCAGGCAACACCCTAGGAAGCCTGGGATGAACAATGCGCGCCGGTCCACCGCCATGGTCAGCACGCCGCGATAGCCCGTGCGCAGGCGTTCGAAGCGGCGCTCGAACCCGCGCTGAAACCACACCAGCGGATTGCGCGAGGGCGCCGGGTCATGTGGCTTCGCCCGCAACAGATACATCGCCAA